>CAUFRY010000012.1 GCA_959028445.1 uncultured Collinsella sp.
CCTCCCGTCTCCTGCGCCCCTCCCGGAACTGTCCACATCAGTGTAGCCAATCCACTGCGACCCCCGGCAGAGCCAGCAGAAGGGCGCGTGCGAGAAGAACCACGTGGAGATCAGGAAGCTGCTGCCCAAGGGCGCCGGGGCCAGGTTCGACCGGCTGACGGCGGCGGACTGCGCGCTGCTCATGTCGCAGGTGAACTCCGAACCGAGGGGGGCGCTCGGGTTCCTGACGCCGGCGCGCGTGCTGCGGATGGCCCTCGGGGAGGACGCCTCCGCCCTCATGGACGCGTTCGGGATAGAGGAGCTGGCGCCCGGCGAGCTCGACCTCACGCCCGGCTGCATCGAAAGGGCCAGGGCCGCGAGGGGCGAGGGGCCGCTGGCGGGATAGGCGGCGGGCCGGGACATGGGCCGGAGGGCCCGTTGCGCTGAGTCCGGAACGGCTGCGCGGCGGGCTGGCGGAGCATGCGGCGGCGGCATGGGGGCACCGGACTCCACAGCCCCTCCACCTGCGGAAACGAAGTGATGGCCAGGTGCCGGGAGCTATTTCCGCGTTGCGCTAGCTGCGGAAACGCGGGGTCCGTTCAGGCTGTTGCGTTGAGATTGAAAATCAACCCCATCATGCCCGCCCCCGCCTTTGCCGCCGGCTCCGATCAACAGGTCAAAACGGTCCGCGTTGGTTGGCTCGTCAGCAACGAGGGCTTCCAGGACGGCACCCCCGGCGAGCGCCTCTCGGGATGGGGTTACGAGTACCTCCAGACCCTGTCGTACTATACGCCCGGCTGGCAGTACGAATACGTCTCCGGCACCTTCACCGAACTTATGGACATGCTCGAGGCGGGCGAAATCGACCTCATGCCCAACATCTCCTACTCCGAGGAACGCGCCCAAAAGCTGCTCTTTTCCTCGAACCCCGAGGGCACCGAGCGCTACTACATCTATGCCAGGCCCGATCGCGACGATCTAGCCAAGGGTGACCCCCAAGCGCTCCAAGGCCTTACCATCGGCTGCAACCCCGGCGTTATGCAAACCTTCGTTGGCCAGCAGTGGCTCGCCAACGAAGGAATCACCTGCACATACAGGGAGTATGACGGAGGATCCGATCTCTTTGACGCGCTCGCAAACGACGAAGTCGATGCCGTCATCATGAACGACACGACCTCGTCGCCCAGTGCCTCCCCCATGTTCTACATCGGCTCGAGCGACTACTATTTTGCCGTTCCCAAAAGCCGCCCCGACCTGTTGGACGACATCAATGCCGCCATGACAGCAATCGCCCGCGTCAACCCACGCTATATCGACGAAGTCAAATCTAACTACTCGGCCCAAAACAGCGGTTCATCATCGCTCAACGGTCCCGAACGTTCCTGGCTCAAAGCAAATGACAGCACCATCACGCTCGGCTACATTACAGGCAAACTCCCCTACTGTAACGAAGACGAAGACGGCGAAATGGAAGGCTCGCTCGCATCGCTTGCGACGACGCTGCACGATAAATTTGGCATTACGGTCAAAACCGTCGCCTTTGATAGCTACAAGATGATGTCAAAGGCCCTGTCAAAGGGAAGCATAGACGTTGCGCTGCCGGTATACCGAGATTACTGGTTTGCCGAGCAAACAGGCGTTGTGCAGTCGGTATCGTTGGGGACCATGTCCCTCACTGCCATCCACACCGGCAGCAACCTGAACAAAGACCTCCAGAACATCGCCTGCACCAAATCATCGTTTATCAACAAAAATGCACTTGAAAGTCTGTTCCCCACAGCGACCGTAACCGAATACCAATCCGGCGATGAAGTGTTCGACGCCCTCAGGAAGGGAACGGCGCACTGCATCGTCGCTCCCAGTTCACGCGTAAAAACCATTGGCGACCGTCATGATCTCGAGGGCTACGAGACGGTCGAGCTCCCTGGCACCTGTGAGCTCTCGTGCTGGATTTCGCGCGGAAAGCCCGAGCTGCTGGGAATCATCAACAAGGGCATCATCAATGCCGGAGAATCGCTCTCCGCAAGCAATTACTCCTCCACGTCGTACACAGCCCAGGAATCCGACACGCTTCGATTCCTTTATCGCAACCGCGCCGCTATTGCCGCTGCCCTCATCGGTATGTTGTCGGTCGGCATCGTCCTGCTCATCTGGACGCTCGTGCGCGCTCGAACCGAGCGCGAAAAAGCCGATGCCGCCAACGCCGCTAAGACGGCATTCCTCACGCGCATGAGCCACGACATCCGTACGCCACTCAACGGCATCCTGGATCTTATCGAAATTGAGGAATTGAAAGACGGCGACATGCAGGCCGCCCGCGAAAGCCGCGCCAAGGCGCGTGTTGCCGCCAATCACCTACTCTCGCTGATCAACGACATCCTCGAGATGGGCAAAATCGAAGACCGCAAGCTAACTCTGGAACATGCGCCTTTTAACCTCAAAGAGCTCTGTGACGATACGCTGGTGCTGTGCAAGCTCCGCGCATCCGATAACGGCATCACAATGCAGGACAATAGTCTGCCGTACGCCACGGGGCCATACATGATCGGCAGTCCCACCCATATCCGACAGATCATAATCAACCTGTTAGACAACAGCATTAAGTACAACAAGCACGGCGGCTCCGTCACCTTTAGTTCAAAGACCAAGCCACTCGATGATGGGCGCGCGCTCTTTTGCTTTAGTGTTTCGGATACTGGCATTGGCATGGCTCCCGAGTTTTTAAAGCATATCTATGAACCGTTTGCCCAAGAAGGTGATGATGCGCGCAGCAAGTTCCAAGGAACCGGCATGGGCATGCCAATCGTCAAGTCGCTTATTGAACTGATGGGCGGTACGATTGAGATTTCGAGTGAGGTTGGCGTGGGGAGTACGTTCAACGTCCAGATTCCGCTCGATATCGACAAGAACCCTCAGGCGCGGGCAGATACGGTCGAGAGGGTGCTCGACTGCTCGCTCGCCGACATGAACGTGCTGCTCGCCGAAGACAACGAATTGAATGCCGAGATTGCCCAGACGCTGCTAGAATCCGAGGGCGTCGTGGTCACCCGCGCCGCCAATGGCAACGAAGTCGTCGATCTGTACCTGTCACATCCCGCCGGCAGCTTCGATGCGATTCTGATGGACATCATGATGCCAGGCATGGACGGCTATGAGGCAACCCGCGCGATTCGTCTGAGTGAGAAGGTCGATGCAGCCGATATCCCCATCATCGCGCTCACCGCCAACGCCTTTGCCGAGGACGCCAAGGCGGCACACGATGCCGGCATGAACGCCCATCTGTCCAAACCGATCGACTTTAACAAGCTCAAAAACATACTCGCCCGCATCAAGAAAAACGGATCCGTTTCGCTATAGTTTTTGCAGCAACCACGCACGACCAGAAAGGAAGCCAACGATGTTTAGGCCCTTACGTCGAAAGAAACGCGCCATCACCGACAAGGAAGCGCGCGAACTGCTCGCTACCTGCAAGCGCGGCGTCTTTGCCGTCAACGGCGACGATGGCTACCCTTATGCCATTCCCGTCAACTACTTCTTCGACGCCGAGCACGACAAGATTTATTTCCATGGCGCCAAGGCTGGCCACAAGGTCGATTCACTCAAGCGCGATGACAAGGTCTGCTTTACCGTTTACGGCAACGAGTGGTACAAGGACGGTGACTGGGCTCCCTACGTTATGAGTACCGTGGTCTTTGGCCGCTGTCGCCTGGCGAATGACACCCCCGCTTTTATCGAAGATAAAGTTCGCCAGCTCGCGCTTAAGTACTACCCTTCTGCCGAAGAAGTCGAAGAGGAAATCGCCAAGGACATTAAGGGCGTCCAGCTCTACGAGATTACAATTGAGCATCTTTGCGGCAAGCAGATTCAAGAAAAGTAAGCCTCTCAGCAGGTCTGCGCCCAATGGTTACAGATGCCTTACCACACGGGGCCTTCTAGCCAACTTGGCAGAAGGCCCCACATGCAGCGCACGCTTACCGTGCATTAAAAACGTAGCGGTCCAGGCGGTCGCACGCTTCCCTCACGCGCGAAAGCGGCAGCGCCAGATTCACGCGAATGTGGCAGGGTCCGTGGAACGGGCGGCCGTCCTGGTAGCCAACGCTCACGCGGGCACCCTCGTCGAGCAGCCACTGAATATCGCGGCTATGCTCGCGGCACCACTCGGTGCAGTCCAGAAACACCATGTAGGTGCCCTGCGGGCGCGAATAGCTCACGCCCTCAAAATGCTCGTCCACGTAATCGCAGAAGTACTCGATATTACCGGCAAGCACCTGGTTGAGTTCATCAACCCACTCGTAGCCCTGCGGCTGGTAGGCACCGATAAGCGCATGCATGGAGAGGACATTCATCTCATTGTAGTGGGTCTTGTTAGACACGGCGCATATGCGGTCTCGCAGCGTCTCGTTATAGATGATGTGGTAGCTGCCGACCAGGCCCGCCAGGTTGAACGTCTTGCTGGGCGCGTAGAGGGCAACCGTGCGCATGCGGGCATCCTCGCTCACCGACTGCGTCGGGATATGCTTGTGACCCGGCAGAATGATATCGGACCAAATCTCGTCCGAGATCACCACGCAATCGTGCTGGCGATAGATGTCCATGGCGCGCTCGATCTCGTCGCGCTCCCATACGCGGCCGCAGGGATTGTGCGGCGAGCAGAACACCGCGGCATGAATGTGGTTTTCGGCGAGCTTACACTCCATGTCCTCAAAGTCCATGCGCCACACGCCCTGGTCGTCAAGTTTAAGCGGGCTGTGGACAATACGATAGCCCGCGGCTTCGATGGACTTGGTAAAGCCGATGTAGGTGGGGCTGTGGACCAGCACCGCATCGCCCGGCTGGACATACGCGCGCAACGTCGACACGACACCGCCCAGCACGCCGTTTTCGTAGCCGATATGTTCAGGGCGCAGGCACTCGACGCCATTGCGGCGGCTCTGCCATTCGATGATGCGGTCGAAGTACTCGGGGCGCGGATTAAAGTAGCCAAACATGGGGTGCTGAGCGCGCTTGATGATGTACTCCTGAACCGTGGGCACCGTGGCGAAGTTCATGTCGGCCACCCACATGGGAATGCGGTCGAAGCCCTCGTCGGGTGCGTTCGGAGCCATACCGGGGATCTCGCCCCAAGAGTCAACGGCGATGGCATCCATGCCGTGGCGGTCGATAAGCGAGCTAAAGTCGTATTTCATGCTGAGCTCCCATGCAAAGCGGACTATTTTGGTAGGCGTTATTGTCCACCAGCATGGGCGATTTTGACATGGGGTTTGGCGCTTAATTTGACGGGTTCAGACGAATGGCTGGTTAGTCTTGCGCGTCGTTGACGGCGACTACGGTTAGCTGGGTTTTATCGACCGTAAAAGATATGTCGAGCCCAGCATAAGCTAAGTGGTAAACGCGGTTTGGCTCGTGCTTGCCGCCCGCGCGGCGCGGATCTTGGCAAAGGACCTCGACCAAGCCGGGGAGCTTTGCGGGCGGGACCATATCCTGCAGCGCTTGTGGAAACTCAACATCGAGCTCTTGCCACGGAGCACCCTCAATCCAGCCGCCGGTCGCATCCGGGTGGCAGTCCGCAAACGGGATGTAGGGCTTGATATCGTAGATGGGCGTGCCGTCGCGCAGATCGGCCCCCAGCACATGGATGATGGGGCCGTCGTCGGTAAGCTCCACGCGGTCGAGCTTAACGCAGGTGAGCCCGATGGGATTAGGGCGAAACGGACTGCGCGTGGCAAAGACACCCACGCGCTCGGCTCCGCCCAGACGCGGCGGGCGCACGGTCTTCGACCACTTGACGTTGGTGCCAGACCTGTCCTGCGACTTGGCATCGGCAGCTATGTCGTTTGCCGTGCCGCCGGGCGTTCCGTTTTCGAAGCGCCACAACAGCCATAGGTGAGAGAAGGAGTCCAGGCCCTCAACCGCTGCATTGGAGGCAAATTCCGGCTCAAAGACGATGTGTCCCTGCAGATGAGGCGCCAAAAAGCTGTTGCGCGGAAT
Organism: uncultured Collinsella sp.; assembly: GCA_959028445.1. Taxonomy (GTDB): domain Bacteria; phylum Actinomycetota; class Coriobacteriia; order Coriobacteriales; family Coriobacteriaceae; genus Collinsella. Next base: position 5,968 of record CAUFRY010000012.1, read on the forward strand.
GCCGAACTTCTGCGGCAGATCGGTATGTATGTGTGCAATAGGTTCCATGCCGGCCATTGTACGGCATGAAGGTGTGGGGCGTTGCGCGCAATTCTTCGCCGCGGTTCCCCGTCGTGCAACCAACGGTTGCTTGGAAGGGCACCTGCTGCCGCGTATGCTTAAGCCGCCAACCAGCAGAAAGGAGCCGCTATGGCCTTTGCAGAAAAGCTCATTGCCATCCGTCGCGCCCATCACCTTACCCAGGAGCAGCTCGCCGCCAAGCTCTTCGTCACACGCCAAGCCGTCAGCCGTTGGGAGCGCGGCGAAGTCACCCCGGGTATCGACATGATGAAGCTCATTGCCGCCGTAACCGGAGAGCCGCTGCCCCACCTGCTCGAAATGCCCGAGCATTATTGCCAGAGCTGCGGCATGATACTCACGCCCGACGACTGCGGCACCGACGCCACGGGCGCCACGACCGACCATTACTGCAAGTGGTGCTACGACCACGGCAAGTACACCTACGACACCACCATGGAGGCGATGATTGAGGATTGTGCCCCGCGGCTGGCGCAAAACACCGGCATGTCGCTCGACGAAGCCGTCTCGCTCATGGGCGCCGTCCTGCCGCAACTGGAGCGCTGGCACACCGTGCAGGAAAACGAAGAGCGCTACGGCGCCGAGGCGCGGGCGCGCTATGGCAATGAGGCTATCGATGCAGCAAACGAAACGTTACTGGACATGGATCCTCAGACATGGACCGACATGAAGGAACTTGAACGCGCTGTTCTGGGCCAGCTTTCGATTGCCATGGGCGACGGCGATGCGGACGGAAGCGAGGCTCGCAAGCTTGTCGCGATGCATCGTCGCTGGATTGGCCTTAATTGGGGACACGAGCCCCAGAACGAAGCGTATCTGGGCCTCGCCCACGGTTATCTGGCCGACCAGCGCTTTATCGACTACTACGACAAGCCCTGCGGCACCGGAGCCACGGCGTTTCTGGTACAGGCCATCGAGTCGTCGTTGACGCGCGCATAGACCGCGGCGGCTTTGGGTATTTCAATCAAAACCTCAACCGATTGGAGACCTATGGCTACTGATCATGAGCTCGTGCTCTACGTTATGACCGGCTGCCCGTATTGCATAAAGGTCAAGCACTTTTTGGCCGATAACGGCGTGACCATTCCCGAGCGCAATATCTCGACCGATTCCGATGCCGAACAGACACTCATCTCCATCGGCGGAAAGCGCCAGGTTCCCTGCCTGTTCATCGACGGCAAACCACTCTACGAATCGAGCGACATCATCGCATGGGTACAGAAGAACCTGCTCTAGCGTGCTATTGCGGTCGGCCCGTCCCAACGCACAAACCCATACGGCACAAACATGTACACCAGCATCCAAAGTCGACATTTTTCGACATCTTTGGATGCTGGTGTACAACTATTTGTGGGTAGTCATCGGGGACGTTCTTAAATGACTAGTCGTTAAAGAACGTCCCCAATGGCCAATGACTAGCTAGCCGTGGAAGCGGGCTGTGGGTGCGAGTGGCTGCTCGCGAAAGACGCGCTCGACGGCGGCGCGGTATTCGTCGACCTTTTTGGTCTTACGTACGAGTTTGTGAACGGTAGCGGGGTCGGCGAAAGCGCACTTGGCGTAGAACCACCACTCCTTCATACGAAAGACCGCATTACCGCCAATCTCTTCTGCATAGGCCGCAAACAGCGTATCGTGGAAACGCTGCAGCTCAGCAGCCGTTGCAGTGGGGCCGCCCTTGACCATGCGAGCCAGCGCGGGGTTCGCAAGCAAGCCACGCCCCAGCATCACATGGCGTGTCCCGGGATAGGCCTCCACCAGTGCGTCCATATCCTCAAGATCGAAAATGTCGCCGTTATAGGCCACGGGGAACGGCGCGCGCTCCAGCGTCTCGCCATAAAACTCTTTGCGCGTCGAGCCCGTATAGCGGTCCTTCTGTACGCGCGGATGCACGATCAGCTCTGCCAGCGGCATGTGGCAATATAGATCGAGCACGCGCTCGTATTCGTCGTCGCTCTCCAGCCCCAGCCTGGTCTTTACCGATACCGGCAACGGCGACCGCTCGCACACATCACTCAAGAACACCTCGAGCTCGTCGAGATTGCGCAAGAAACCCGAGCCCTTGCCCTTAGCGACAACCGTTCCCGAAGGGCAACCCAGGTTGAGATTGACCTCCCGATAGCCCATGTCGGCGAGCACCTGTGCCGCCCACACAAACTCGTCCGCGTTCTTGGACATGAGCTGGGGCACCACGTTGAGCCCTTGGTTGTTAGCCGGATCGACTTCCTTAAACGCCTTGCCGCCAAAGCGGTTTCCCACCCGCGGCGGCGGCAAAAACGGCGTGTAATAGCAATCGAGCGCACCGAAGCACTCCGCATGCACGCGACGGAACACATGCCCGGTAATCCCCTCCATAGGGGCAAGCGAAAGAATCATCTACTCTTCTCTCATATCAACGGATGTGACAAAGGAACCGCCCCCTTGTTACATGCATTATGCCTTGTGCTTCAGATGATTCACAAGGCAGAGGTAGCTGCTTGACGATAATCACCCTTCCATCCGTCGCCTTACGCAACGAAGGTGAATGCTTTTCCGCGAAGTGAACGGGTGAAATCGGACCCTCGATGCATCGACACTTTGGGAAGGCCAATTCCTGCGGTTTTATCACTCAAATCCTGCGGTTTTAGCGTCGAAAAACGTGGGTGCTTCAGGGGTCCAAATTAGGTCGTTCACTTCTCGGGAAACCATTCACCTTCGATTTACTGGTGCTTATAAACAGCGAGGGGGTCGCCCGGCAGGCGGCCCCCTCGCTTGTTATTCATCCCTCGGCAGCGGTTTCATGCTCCAAAAGACAACGTTCATAATCACGACAACCACCAACACCACGCCGTTGGCCACCCAAAAGCCCATGTTAAGGCCGAGCCACTCCGTGGTGCCAAACAAGTCCATCCAAATCTGCGTCCAGTTCATGCAAACGCTCCTTTCTGCATCAATCCCCCACTACAGCAGCTCGCCGTAGCGCTTGACGTAGGCCTTCTTAAGGCTTGTCGCCAGCGCCATGTACAGCAAGATGCACGGAATCAGGAACAAGAAGTACTCGACAGGCAGGGCGCCCAGACCCAGCGTGGGGCCAAGCGGGCTAAACGGGATCAGCGTGAGCAGCGCGATGCCCGTCATCGTGAGCAGCATCACCGGAGCCGAGGCACGGCTCTGGATAAACGGCAACTTAGGCGTACGGATCATGTGGATGACCAGCGTCTGGCTCCACATAGACTCGACGAACCATCCAGCCTGGAACAGCGCGATGTAGGCCAGCTGCATCTGCTCCAGCGCGGCGCCCGAGTAGACGCTCGCCAGGTCGTTGAACAGCACGCCATGGCTCACGAACAGGGGGCAGAAAACGAAGTACATAAAGATATAGGTCATAAAGTCGAAGATGGAGCTGGTGGGCCCGATCCAGATCATGAACCTGCCAACACTCGAAGCGTCCCAGGTACGCGGCACGCGCAGGAACTCCTCGTCCACGTTGTCCCAGGGAATCGCCAGGCAGCTGCAGTCATAGATCAGGTTGAGCAGGATCAGCTGGATGCTCATCATCGGCAAAAACGGCAGCAGGGCGGATGCGGCAAGCACGCTGAACATATTGCCGAAGTTGGAGCTTGCGGTCATCTTGATGTACTTGATCATGTTGGCGTAGGTCTTGCGCCCCTCGATGATGCCCTCCTCGAGCACCATCAAATCCTTCTCGAGCAAGATGATATCGGCCGACTCCTTGGCCACGTCGACCGCAGTATCGACCGAGATGCCGATGTCGGACGACTTCATGGCCGAGGCGTCGTTGATGCCGTCGCCCATGTAGCCCACCACATGACCGTTTGCACGCAGCACGGACACGACGCGCGCTTTTTGATCGGGCGTAAGCTTGGCAAAGACCTGCACGTCCTCGGCGCGACGAGCGAGCTCGGCGTCGTCCATTGCGGCGATATCGCTGCCGAGCAGCATGTTGTTGACCTCGAGTCCCACCTGCTTGCAGATGGTGCGCGTGACCTTCTCATTGTCGCCGGTCAAGATCTTGGTGGCTACACCGTGGTTGCGCAGCGCCTCGATAGCATCGGCCGTGGACTCTTTGGGCGGATCCAAAAACGCCAGGTAGCCGATCAGCACCATGTCGCGCTCATCATCGGCGCTAAAGGCACCGACAGGCGACGGGTTGGACTTTTGAGCGATTGCCAACACGCGGAAGCCGTCGTCGTTAAGGTCGGCGGCCGTTGCCAAAATGCGCTCGCGCACCTCGTCGTCCAGCACGTGAACGCCGCCGTCAATCTCGGCATGCGAGCACACCGACAGCATCTCCTCGACTGCACCCTTGGTGACCATCTGGGTTTTGCCGCTTCGATCGCGCACCACGGTGGTAAGGCGACGGCGCGTAAAGTCAAACGGCACCTCGTCGACCTTCACATAGGCCTCGGAAAGGTCGGTGAGACTCGGGTCGTTTTGCTCCTCTTCCTCGGTGCATTTGATGATCGCCAGATCCATCAGATTCTTGTAGCCCGTCTGGAAATAGCTGTTGAGGTAGGCATGGCGCAGAACGCGCGAATCCTCCTGGCCATCGATGTTCCAGTGATACTCCAGCACCACCTGGTCCTGCGTCAGCGTGCCAGTCTTGTCCGTGCACAGCACGTCCATCGCGCCAAAGTTTTGAATCGAGTTGAGGTTCTTAACGATGGTCTGCTTTTTGCTCATAGCCACGGCGCCCTTGGCAAGGCACGTGGTAACGATCATGGGCAGCATCTCGGGTGTCAGGCCCACGGCGATGCTGATGGCAAACAGGCCAGCATTAAGCCAATCGCCCTTGGTGACGCCGTTAATCATAAAGACAAACGGAACCATCACCATCATAAAGCGGATGAGCACCCACGAGACGCTATTGACGCCTTTGGAAAAGCTCGTCTCTACGGCATCCTCGGACAGGCTCGATGCCATAGAGCCAAACAAGGTCTGCTCGCCCACGCTAAAGGCGAGCGCCGTCGCGCTGCCCGAGATCACACTGCTGCCCATGAGGGCGATGTTCTCGAACGACGTTGCCGAATCGGACTCGGTGCACGTCGCGGGAACCTTCTCGACCGGCTCGCTCTCGCCCGTCAGGCTTGCCTGGCTCACAAAGAGGTCCTTAGCCTCAATGATTCTCACATCGGCGGGAATCATGTCACCGGCGGACAGGTGCACGATGTCACCAACCACCACGTCGTCGATGGGAATCTCGGTCCTAGGGGCATCCTCGCGGGTGACTGTCACGGTGGTCGTAATCATATCGAGCAGCTTTTCGGCCGCGTTGCCGCTGCGCGCTTCCTGGATATAGCGCAGCGTGCCCGAGAGCACGACCATCGTGGTGATGATGATCACCGTCAGCGGGTCAAAGTCTTCGGGCGTGCTGCCCATCATCGACAACGCTGGAAACACCATGTCGGTCGCTGCCGAAATGATGGCCAGGAAAAACAGAATCGCCGTGAAGGGATTGATGAACGCGTCCGCAAGCTTGCGGGCAATCGACTTCTTCTTGCCACGCGTGACCACGTTACGCCCGTTGTCGGCTTCGCTGTGCGCGACCTCGTCGCGATTAAGGCCGCCGAGATTCGAGCCGACCCAGGATAGGGCCTCCGTCAGCGGAATGGTCGCCGCATACTGGATGCGACCCTCCGCGCGATGCCTCATCAGTTCGTTTTGCGCCTGAACCGCAGACGGCGTATGGCGCATAGTCATCTTCTTCAATTGCCTCGCTCCGTTCTATCGATCGGACGCAGGGCGAATCAGCCGCGCGCCCCCATCAAAGTGGACCCGCGCCGGCAACTTCGTCCTGCGTTACTGGTACTGTCACTGCCGCTCACGGTCCTCACCTCTCTTTCGCGTCCGCGACTGTCTACAGAATAGAAAAGCCGCAAGACCGAGCACATGGCTGGTTTCTTGCGGCTTTCTTGCGATTTGGCAAGGATTGTCAAAGTGACTATTTGGATCGATGGGAGCGAATACCCGAAGCGTTACTCGGCCATTTTGTAGCCCACGCCCCATACAGTCAGCAGGTAGTGGGGGTTGTCTGGTTCGGGCTCAATCTTCTTTCGAATTTTGCGGACGAAGGCCATGATGTTGCTGTCATCGAGCAGATACTCGTTTTGCCACACCGCCCGGTAGATTTCCTCTTTGCTAAAGACCGTACCCCGGTTGCTCGCCAAAAAGGCAAGGATGTCGAACTCCTTGGGCGTGAGCGAGACCGGCGCGTCCGACACCTTGACGGTGCGCGAGGCCAGGTCGATCGAAAGCTCGCCGATAACGATGGGTCCAGTGGCGGCACTTGCCTGCGAGCCGGCAACCGCCAGCTCGATAGCAGTCAGCTTGCCCGATGCGATATCGGCAAACACGGGCGCGAGCTCCAGGGCGGCAGCGCTGCCAGACGAGAACAGCGCGCTGCTGAGCTCGGCGGCCTCGGCCGGCGTAATCGCGATGTTGGTTCTGTTGGTACGCATAGAACCGCCCTAGAACAAGCTGCTCGAGCGGGCCAGATAGACCCGCTTGATCGTCGAAGCAACAACAAGATACAACACGCTCAGCAGCGCAACGATGCCCAGATACCATACAGGCAGCGTGGCGAGCCCAAACAGCTGCGCCACCGGACTGAGCGCAAGGAGCGCCGCGACAACGAGCATGACGGCAACCATCACCACGAGCGGTGTGCAAGGACGATCCCCGTCGCGGACACTGCGCGTTCGCAACACCAGGAGCACGAGCGATTCGGTCCATGCGCATTCCAGCAGCCAGCCGGCTTGGAAGGTCGCGATAAAGGCCGCTCGACCCGCCGCGTCGAGCGCGGCAAAGGGCGCGCCGCAGACGGCGGGGCATACGCCCAAGAACAGAATGGCAAACGTAATGATGTCGAAGGCCGAGCTCGCAAAGCCAAAATGAAGCATAAAGCTGCCGAGCCCCTTACCCGACCAGGCCCTGGGGCGGGCAATCTCTGCATCGTCAACGTTATCCCACGAAAGCGCCAGGCAGGTGGCGTCGTAGCACAGATTGAGCAAGAGCAGCTGGGTAGCGGTTGCCGGCACAAAGGGCAGGAAAATGCTCGAGGCGGCAACCGAACAGATATTGCCAAAGTTGGAGCTCGATGCGATACGGATGTACTTGGAGGCATTGGCGAACGAAGTCCTGCCCTCGCTGACGCCCTCGGCGACAACACCCAAGTCGCGCTCGAGCAGCACCAGGTCGGCCACCTTTTTGGATTCGGCCGCAGCCGAGTCCACGACAATGCCGACGTCTGCCGATGTGAGCGCCGGCACGTCGTTCACGCCGTCTCCGATATAGCCGACGATGTGGCCGGAGAGGCGAATCAGGCTAACGATCTGCGCCTTCTGTGCGGGCGTAAGCTCGGCAAACACGCGAGCCTTCCCCACCCGGATCAGCGCTTCGGATTCCTCCATGGCCTGAAGCATGCTGCCGGTGATAACGCTATCGGCGGGAATGCCCAGGCGCGAGCATGTTGAGCGAGCGACCGAAGCCGAATCACCCGTGAGCACGCGCACCTCGACGGAAAGGTTAGACAGCGCCTGCACGGCGGCACGAGCGCTCGCCTTGGGCCGATCGAAAAAGCCCAAAAAGCCGCACAGCACCAGGTCATCCCAGTCCGCCGACGTCGTGCTATAGGCGACGGCGAGCACTTTGATGCCATCGGCGCGCATGTCCTCGGCAACCTCGTAGGCGCTCTGACGGCCATCGGCATCCATGGGCACCAGCTCGCCCTTAAAGTTTGCCCAGGCGCAGCGTGTGCACACGCTTTCAACCTCGCCCTTTACGATGGTCAGATGATTGCCGGGGCGAACCTGTAGCCCCAAACAACCAAGCGCCCCGGGCGTGGCGTCGAGCTTGACACCCGAAGCCTTGGTGACGTGGTCGAAGGGGTCAGAGGCATGCAGTGCAAAGGCGTGGCCAAGGTCTTTCGCGGCAAGGTGCAGCTCGGGTGCCGCGCACGCATCGGCAATGGCCCGATTGAGCTGATTGGCAGCGGCCCCCTGGCTCGTGCTCTCCAGATACGCCAGGTTGAGCGTCTGCTCGCTTTCGTTGCCCAGGATATCGGTGTAGTACTCGAGCACCGCGGCATCTTCGGTGAGCGTGCCTGTCTTGTCAACGCACACCACGTCCATGGAGCCCAGTGACTCCATGGCGTCAACGTTCTTAACGATGACCTGCTTGTTTTTTAGTCGATGGGCACTGCCCGAAAGGCAAACGCTCGTGACAACCGGCAGCATTTCGGGAACCAGGCCCACGGCCGTGCCCAGGGCAAACAGCAGTGCCTGCGCCCAGTCGCCCAGCACAAAGCCTCGAATCATAATGACAAACGGCAGTACGATGAGCATGCATCTTACCAGGGCGGCGCAGATGCTCTTGGCGCCGGCACCAAACTGTGTGCCCATTCGAGCGCGACGGCGCAAAACGGGCTGCTCATCGGCAATGCGGGCGAGGACGGTTGCCGACGCCTTGCCGTCGACAATGGTCGTTCCCGCGCGAACGGTCTCCCCTTCCCGCTTGGCGGTCTGACCGCTCTCGCCCGTAAGCGACGATTCCGAGACAAGGACCTGGTCGCCCTTGGCAAGGGTCACGTCGACCGGGCAGAGCATGCCGGCATATAGGCGGACGACGTCGCCGGGCACAAGCCGGTCGGCATCAACTTGAATCCAACACGCATCGACGCGTTTCCAAACGGCCGCGTGGTTCGCTTTAAACATATGGCGATCAAAGCTGCGCTTGGCCTCATTTTCGTAAAACAGGCGCACCAGGCCGCCCACCAGCCACATCAAAAAGAGCACAGCTGGCGCGAACACGCCCGTCTGGCCTTCCACCTGCGGCAGGACATCGACCAAAAAAGCCAGCCCGGCAAGCGCAAGCAGCAGCGACGAGAACGGATTAAAGAACGATTTTCTAATCATCGAAGCCTCTTTCTAGCACGGCTTCGATTGTATCCGAGGGCACTCGCCGACAACCCCGCCCCAACCCTTGCGACTTCCTTGCTTTTAGCCGTGACAAAAGGGTTGTCCCTTTGTCACATTATTCGGAACGAAGGGCCTCCACGGGGTCCTTTTTGGATGCGCTACGGGCCGGCAGCAAGCCGGCAACCACCGTCAGAAGCACCGAGATTCCAATGAGCACCAGCGCGTCCTGAACGGGCAGACTCATTAGATTGGGAACCTGTTTGCTCGCAAGCGCCCAGGCATTGACCGGGAAGCTCACGAGTACCACGACGACGATGGCAAAGACGCCGGCGATAAGGCCCTCGATAAACGTCTCGGCGTTAAACACGTTGGCCACGTTGCGCTTCGATGCGCCGATCGCGCGCAGGATGCCGATCTCCTTTTTACGCTCCAGCACGCTGATGTAGGTGATGATGCCGATCATGATGGAGCTCACCACCAGGCTGATGCTCACGAATGCGATGAGCACCAAGCTGATGGTGTTCACGATGTCGGTCACCGAACCCATGATGATGCCCATGTAGTCGGTGTACGAGATTGCCTGCTCGTCGTGGCCGGCGGCTTTGACCTGCTTGTTGTACGCGTCAATGTGATCGAGCACGCGCTCCTTGGCCTCAAAGTCGCGCGGGAAAACCTTAACCGAGATGGGGTCTGCCTCATCCGCATAGCCCAACGTGGTCAGATTGTTGTCGTAGGTGAGCTTCGACGCCTTGGCGTAACTCATCATGAGCGAGCTCAGGTCCTCGGCGTCCATGTTGAAGTGAACGGCATTGGCAAAGGCGCTCGCATCCACGTGCATGGCGCTCGCCAGGCTGGCAAAACTCGAAGACATCTGCGTCGCCATCTGGTCCATGAGCCCCGCCGCGCCCGCCTTAAGCTGGGACGATACGGTCGTCGCAATCTGCTCGCTGATTGTCTTCATCACCTGGTCCATAGCCTGCTGCAGATACGGAGCCAGCTGCTTTTGCACATAGTCGGTCATCGCCTGCTGCAGGCGCTCGGCCAGGGCATCGCCGCCGAGCGCTTTGAGCTGGGCCAGGATTTGCTGGGCTGCCGTATCACTCTCAAGATACGTCGAGAACGCGGCGGCAAGCTTTGACGCGTCCTTAAGATCATCGGGTGTCAGCGCCTTAAACTGATCAGACTGCAAAAAGCCCTCAAACAGCTGGTTGGCCAGCGTTCCCACCTGCTGCATTTGCTCGGGTGTGAGCTCCAGGCCGTCAAAGATACCCGAGAAATCTGGAGTTGGCGCTTTTGCCATGATGTCGCTGAAGTCGATGTCCTTCCCAACGCCCGAAAGGTCAATGTCCAGCCCGGATAAGTCGATACCAGAAAGGTCCATGCCGCCGGCCGCACCCGAAAGCGCAGACGCATCGAACGAGAACGCGCTCTTGAGCGCCGCCTCGTCCACACTGAACATGCTGCCCAGATCCACACCTTGTTTGGCCTCGCCTTGCAGCTCATCGAAAGACTTGCCCGTAAAGACATCCGTCTCGGGGTGGGCAAGCTGCTCTTGCACAATCTGCGAATCGGCGGCGCGCTCCATAAGCTGGCGAGTCAGAGCATGCGTATAGGCAATGCCCGGAGACAACGCGCTCGCGTTGGCGGTCTCGTTAGGTCGCACCACGCCCACAATGTGCACGTCAATACCGTCGGCAACCTTGGCCGTCATAAAGTCGGCGTCGCCAGACATGTCAGTCCACATGCCGGTCTCTTCGTTTTTGCGATAGGCATCGGCCGGCGACAACACCTTAAACGTCGTGGACAGCGCATCGTCGTAGGTAAAGTCGGTGCCGGTCTCGGGCGTTTCGACCCCACCGTCGGCCGCCATGGCGCTGTTAACCAGGTCATTGAGCTCATCAATATCCAGCGCACCGATGCTGTAGAGCGTGTAATCGCCCACCGTGCCACGGCTCGAAAGCACCATCACGGCTTCGTTGGCGGACGTAGGCCAATGGCCAGCGACGACATCGTACTGGCTGTCGAGCAGACTCTGGTCGTCGATCATCTCGTTAAAGACCGAGGTTCCCATGGATTCCATGCTCACCGTTGCCGCCGAACTTGCGCCTCCGCTCATGGCCTCGGTCATAGCGTTGGGCACCAGCCGGACGGGCTTCTCGTCACCCTTACTCGAACGATAGACAACTGGCGTCACGCCGTAGCCATACTGGATGGCGTTGACCTCTTTGTCGATACCATCGCCGCCGTCGTCAAGCCATGCCTTAAAGCTCGTCATGTCGTTGGACTTAACGCTCGCAAACATATCCTTTACGGCCGTGACCACGGGAATTTTATCGGTTCCCTTAGCTTTGCCACCAGTACCGTCGGATAAATCCTCGCCGTTGGACGCCTCGTCATCCGCAGCCCCCTGTCCGCCCATCATGGACGACAGGTCGTAATCCTGCTTGGAAATGGTGAGCGGGTAGCTCGAAAGCGTATCCTCCTCGACCTTTTTGATGTAGCCGTTTACGCCGTTGGACAGCGCCAGAATCGCCGCAATGCCGATAATGCCAATCGAGCCCGCAAAGGCCGTCATGGCCGTGCGACCCTTCTTGGTCATAAGGTTGCGGGCAGAAAGCCCCAGCGCCGTCACAAAGCTCATCGAGGTTTTGCGCGTAGGCTTGGCCTCGCGGCGCGTGGCGTCAGCGACATCGAAAGGGTCGGAATCGTCGGTGATCTTGCCGTCCGCCAGGTTGACGATGCGCGTGGCGTATTGGTACGCCAGCTCGGGATTGTGCGTGACCATAATAACCAGGCGGTCGCGCGCCACGTCTTTGAGCAGATCCATGACCTGTACGGATGTCGTTGAATCCAAAGCGCCGGTCGGCTCGTCTGCCAGCACGATCTCGGGATCGTTGATCAGGGCGCGGGCGATGGCCACGCGCTGCATCTGTCCGCCCGATAGCTGGCTCGGGCGCTTGTTAACGTGCTCGCCCAGGCCGACTTTCTCCAACGCCTCGCGCGCACGCTGGCGGCGCTCGGCATGCCCCACGCCCGTGAGCGTAAGCGCCAACTCCACGTTTTCCAAAATGGTCTGATGCGGAATGAGGTTATAGCTTTGGAAAACAAAGCCGATGCGGTTGTTGCGGTAGGCATCCCAATCGCGATCGTGAAAATCCTTAGTCGAAATACCGTCGATCAGCAGGTCGCCAGAATCGAAATGATCGAGTCCGCCGATAACGTTGAGCATCGTGGTTTTACCCGAGCCCGAGGGACCCAGAATGGCCACGAACTCGTTATCGCGAAAAGACAGGCTTACGCTGTCGAGCGCCACCTGCGTAAACGACTGCGTAACGTATCTTTTGCAAATACCTTTGAGCTCCAGCATCGATGGGCTTCCTCCCCGCACAGGGACGGGCACGTCGGCCTTTCCCCATCACTCGCGTGTAATGCGTTTTTCCTACCCCATCTCACCTTTGTCATACACGCTAGCAGGAGAATTGGCAGTGAGCTAGAGGATTGGATCACTTGTGGTGCTGCATTGGCTCCGGGTCCCGCGTTGGTGCCGACCCTGAGTAGGAGCCGGCTCTACGGTCGTACCAACGATGCTGCGAAACCGGTCCCGCAACGGCTCCAAACGGGACTTCGGCAACGGTCTCACGTCAGCTCCAGACCCCAACGAGTGGCGGCAAAGCGCTCATTTCCGGCCAAGCCGCCACTCGTTCACGGCAGTCCTCGTTCAAAGTTGCCCAAAAAGGCCCTACTTCTCCAATCCACACGGCATCACGTTATCGCTACCGCGACGGTCTTTGGTCACAGCAGCAAAGAAACGATAACCGCCCGAGAAGTTATAGCAGTCAAAACCGTGCTGAGCGAGAATGCGACAAGCGATGTAGCTGCGAAGACCACTTTGGCAAATAACATAAACAGGCTTTGCCACGTCAAACTCCCCCAAGCGAGCGCGCAAGTCATCAACAGGGATGTTCATAAAGCCGTCGATATGACCGCGACCATACTCGCCAACCGTGCGAACATCGAGCAGCTGCACGCTTCCGTCGCGCGGCAGATCAGGCTCCTGTTCCCAATGCCACTGCTTGAGGATGCCCGAGTCAACGTTCTCGATCATAAAACCAGCCATGTTTACCGGGTCTTTTGCCGAAGAATATGGCGGCGCATAAGCCAAATCCAAATCCTTGAGCTTATCGGCCCGAATACCGGCCTGGATTGCCGTCGCCAGCACGTCGATGCGTTTATCGACGCCATCGACGCCCACAATCTGCGCACCCAGCAGACGCAAGGTTTCCCTCTCAAACACGACTTTCATGGTCATTGGCGTCGCTTCGGGATAATAGCCCGCATGCGATCCGGGCGACAGCACAACGCTCTCGCAATCAATACCTGCCGCACGCGCTGCTTTCACAGAAATTCCCGTGCTCGCAGCTGTCAAGTCGAACACCTTGATCACCGAAGAGCCCAACGAGCCCTGATAGTGACTGTCTAGGCCACAGATCACATCGGCGACGATACGCCCCTGTTTATTGGCGGGGCTCGCAAGGGAAATCACTGCGTCCTCGCCCGTCACCTGATGCTTGACCCGCACGGCATCGCCCACGGCATATACGTCGAGAGCAGATGTCTCCATGCGATCGTTCACCACAATGGAGCCCTTGATGCCCAGCTCGATGCCAGCTTCCTTTGCCAAATGGCTCTCGGGGACAACGCCGATAGCGAGCAGCACCATATCGGCCACGATAGAATCTTCGCCCGCCACATGAGTGACCACACGGCCATCGACCTCTTCAAAACCCGTCACGTCGGCACGAAGTCGCAGGTCAATGCCATGCTCGCGCACTTCCGTGTGAAGCAGCGTTGCCATATCGTAATCCATGTTGTTCATTAGTTGACGAGGGCGCTGCAGAAGCGTCACCGTAAGGCCCAGGTCGCACAGGTTCTCGGCAGTCTCGATGCCGATAAAACCGCCGCCGATCACCACAGCGCTCTTCGGCCTATGCTCTTGTGCATAGTCATGGATATGCAGCGTGTCCTCGACCGTTCGCAAGCTGAAGATCTTATCCGAATCGATCCCCGGAAGCTCAGGGCGAATCGGGTGCGCGCCAGGCGAAAGAATCAGCTTGTCATATGTCTCGACAAATTCTTCGCCGGTGAGCAGGTTGCGGACGTCAACCGCATGCACATCGGGGTGAATGGCGATCACCTCATGACTCGTCTTCACGGCAATGCGGAATCGATTCCAAAATCCCTCGGGCGATTGCAGCGTGAGCGCAGACTCCTCCTCAATCACGCCGCCAATAAAGTATGGCAATCCGCAATTGGCATAGGACACATAGCCCGTGCGCTCGAAAACAACAATCTCCGCCTGCTCGTCAAGCCTGCGCAAGCGCGCCGCGGCCGATGCGCCGCCGGCAACGCCTCCCACGATAACCACCTTCATGGTTAACGCACCACCTTTCCACCATAGCTATTGATTCCGCCAATGTTCTTCACGTTGCTGTAGCCTGCACGCTGGAGAAAACTCGTGGCACGACCGCTACGAGCACCACTCAAGCAATGTACAAACAGCGGGGCGTCCTTCTTTGGATATTCGGCAAGCACGCGGTCGATGCTATCGAGGGGAATGTTGACGGCCCCGGGGATATGCCCCTGCCGATACTCATCGGCGCCGCGTACATCAATCAATACCGCGCCTTCGGTCGCCTGGCACTCCTCAACACCTTTGTTGATATCCACCCCAGCAAATAAATCAAACAATCCCATGATGAGCTCCTTTGCTCGCTTGTCCTATCGCTTGATGCCAGTATGTCCGGAAGACATAGGCCGGTTCCGTGACCAAGTCACCATATGGGTGGTTTTCTTGAGAGCAAGCAGCGAGCAGCGGGCGGATAGGCACCACAGCAAAGTCATCGCTACGGCAGGCGCGCCAAACCGTCGACATCCAGAACAAGGATGCGCCCGCGCTTCACCTCGATAAGGCCCTCATCGGCAAGACGACGCAACACGCGTGTCACCGCCTCGCGAGCAGAGTTGATATCACGCGCCAATTCGTCTTGAGTGATCCGGAGCTCCATCGACTCCGCTGCCCGGCATCGCTCAACCAGATAGTCGGCAACGCGCTGGTCAAGGCGCCTGAAGAGCATCTGCTGCAGCACGCGAACCACCTGGGAGTAGCGCTGCGCCTCTACTTCGAGCATGAAAACCTTGACGTGGATATTAACGTTGGCAAGATGCTCGCAAACACCAATAGGAACAACGAGGAGCGTGGATTCTCGTGTCGCAGTTACGAGCGTGTCGAATGAGATTTGCCGAATAACGCACGACGCGGTGGTGACGCAGCATTCTCCCTCACCGAGCCGAAACAGCGTAACCTCCTTGCCCTCCTCGGAAAGAAGGCTGACGCGGATATCGCCGTGGACAATGAGGAAGACGCCCGTGCAAGAGCTGTCGCTGCCGCCAATAAGCTGTCCGGCATCAAAGGCGCGCAAGGCGGATTGCCCTAAAACAAGAGCGCGTTCGTCGTCAGACAAATGCTCCCAAAACGGAAACTTCTTTACGATATCTTGCATCCCGTCCATTTGTGGCTCCTTTCCCCATTAGGTTTAATCTAGCAGGAAAGATGCAGGTGAAAAGGGACGGCGGCATATAAATGAGCTGCCTCCCATTTCTTGGAAACGAGAACATAACAAGAGCAGATTTGATCTCGAAGAATCGAAATCAAAGAGGCCCCGGGAATCCCGAGACCTCCTCAATATACATAGTTCAGCTTGTTTATTGCCCGCTATTCGCAATCGCCTGATCGATCAGCTTGTCGAGTGCTGCGCGCTGCTCGGCGGAGCTGATGGCTCCCACGATGGGCTCCCCTACGATGTTGCCATTCTGATCGATGACATACGTTGTCGGGAACGAGAACAAATTTGACGTAAACTTACCGGCCTCGCTATCCGACTTGAACCAGATGTTCTTATATGTCACACCCTTCTTGCTCAGCACGTCCTTGGCATCTGCAATCTCACCCTTGTTGCCATCGAGCGTAAAGGAATTGACGCCCACGACCTGGCCGCCCTTCTCGGCAAGCTCCTGATTCAGTTTCTCAAGATCGCCCAGCTCGCCCACGCACGGCTTGCAAGTAGTGAACCAGAAGTTCATGACGGTGACCTTGTTCTTAGAGAACAGCTCGTCGCTGTTCACGTCGTTGCCGTCCAGGTCCTTGCCCGTAAAGCTGGGGAACTTCGTCGCCTCGCTCGAAGCATTGGCACCAGCCGTCATGCCAGCGGTCGAAGCGTCGACGCTCTCGCCTGCGCTCGGCGTGCTTCCACAGCCGGGGAACTCCTTCTCCAGGCTCTCGAGCTTGTCCTCGATCTCCTTGATCTGCTGTGCACCGGCCTTGAGTGTCTTAAGCTCATCCGCCGTGAACTCATCCTTAGCGCCGTCGATGGTCTTGAGCAGAAAATCGCCGTAATTGCTGCCATCCTCAATCATTGCCGAGTCTTTATTTGCCGCATTGAATACCTTTTCCCACAGCGCGTTATCACTCGAAAAGATCTCGTTCTCCTTCTGCATGAGCTTCGCATACAGCTCGGCGGCCTCGTCGGCATTGGCCGGCTTCTGCGCAGTGAGTTCTGCGATCTTAGGATCGGAGCTCGCAGATTCGCTCGCATTGCCACCGGGCGCCGAACATGCCACAAGGCACAAGGCCAATACCGGCACCATAAATAGGGCCGCAATCTTAGAAAGCTTCATAGTCATTCCTCCGTTTTGTCGAAGCTTGTTTACTTTTTATCGGCGGTCAAAGGAAGCTTTTCCGCCGACACATCCAGGCCATAGCGATAGCTGATGGCATCGACGGGACAGGCCCCGATGCACTTTCCGCACCGGATACATTCGGCATGATTGGGCGCGCGGACCACATCAACGTCCATCTGACAAACCTTTGAGCACTTGCCGCACGAGACACATTTGCATGCATCGACCCGAATCCCCAGTAGGGACACCTTATTCATGAGCGCATAAAATGCGCCAAGCGGGCAAATCCATTTGCAGAAGGGGCGATAGAACAAAACGCTCAGCACTACCACGGCAATGAGAACGGCAAGTTTCCAAGTAAAGAGATGTCCCAGCGCAGATCGAATGCCGGCATTGGCAATGGCCAGCGGAATGGCGCCCTCGAGCACACCCTGCGGACAGATGTACTTACAAAAGAACGGGTCGCCCATGCCCACGTCGTTAACCACCAAGACGGGCAGCAGCACCACGGCAAACAGCAGCACGACGTATTTGATGTACGTAAGCGCCTTGAGCCTTTTTGTCGAAAGCTTTTTGCCGGGGATCTTGTGCAGCAGCTCCTGCAGCCAGCCAAACGGGCACAGAAAGCCACATACAAAGCGTCCCAGCAGCACGCCGAGCAAAATGAGCGTACCGGTAACATAGTAAGAAAAGTTGAACTTGGATGAACCTACCACCGACTGGAACGACCCGATGGGGCACGCACCCGATGCCGCGGGGCACGAATAGCAATTAAGTCCAGGTACGCAGACTGTTTTTCCCGCGCCCTGATAGATGCCGCCTTTGGCAAAGTTTGGCAGGTGAATGTTGGTGACCAGCGTCGCCGCCGCCTGAATGAGTCCGCGAAATCGGGCCAAAACATGCGACGCGGTGTTTGCTCTTTTATCCAATTCCGATACACTCCAAGCACAGCCTAATCGCTTTGGCCAGCACGGCATCCGCCTCGCCACGCATAACGCCAAAGCACACCATGGCAATTCCGACGATCAACAAAGCGACCTGTACCATGGGTTTTACCGCTTTGAACAACTCGACCACTCCTTTCGTTACGCGACCATTGGACCATATCGACTATAAAATCCGTGTTAAGCGCGATTTGGAATGTGCAAGGAGACTGTTATGCGTATTTTGATCGTCGAAGACGAGCGAGCACTGTGCGATGCAATCGCGCGCAGCTTGCGAAACTTGGCGTACAGCGTCGACTGCTGTCACGATGGACAGGAGGCGCTCGACCTGCTGGGCGTCGAAGTCTTTGACCTCGTGGTACTCGACCTCAACCTTCCCCGTATCGATGGCATGACCGTGCTCAGGGAACTTAGGAAAACCGACTGCGAGACCAAGGTGCTGATTCTGTCCGCACGTGGCGAAGTATCCGATAAAGTCGACGGACTCGATGCCGGCGCCAACGATTACCTCACCAAGCCGTTTCATCTGGACGAACTTGCGGCAAGGATCCGCAGCCTTACCCTCAGGCGCTTCGCACAAAGCGACATAGTATTAACCTGCGGAAAACTCAGCTTTGACACCAAGGCGCGCATCGCTTCCGTGGGCAGCGAGGCCTTATCTCTTACACGCAAGGAAACGGGAATCTTGGAATACCTGATGCTTAATCAGGGGCGACCGGTAAGCCAAGAGGAGCTTATCGAGCACGTTTGGGATAGCAGCGTGAACAGCTTTAGCAACGCAACCCGCGTTCATATCTCGTCACTCCGCAAAAAGCTACGCATCGCTTTGGGATACGATCCGATTCGCAATCGGATTGGAGAGGGCTACGTTATGGAGGATAGCGAATGAAAAGGCTTTCGTTGCAATGGCGCATAACGATTATGACGGCACTGCTCACGTGCGCTGCGTGCGTGCTGACGAACTGCCTGGTCGGCTATACGGGCATGCGCTACATGGATGCTATCGGCAGCGACGTCTCGGCCCTTAGCGCAGCCGGCGAAGATTCGCCCCAGGCGTTCGACCCAACGAAAGCGACCCTCGATGACGAGGTCACGATCGTCGTAAACGACGCACAAGAGTCTTTTGGCACGACAGCCTGGTGCATCACGGCTGGAGTCACACTCCTTGGCGGCGTGCTGGCATACTTTGTGAGCGGCCGTGCGCTCAAACCGCTACGAGCTTTTGCCGCCCAGGTTGAGCGTGTGCAGCCTGACAACCTAAGCGAAATCAGACTCAGTGAAGATGTGCCCACCGAGCTACAACGATGTAGCGCCTCTTTCAACGACATGATCGCCCGTCTTGGCGAAGGGTTCTCTGCACAGCGTCAGTTTACCGGCAACGCCGCACACGAGCTGCGCACCCCGCTCGCCCTTATGCAAGCACAGATTGAACTATTCATCTCCGAGCACTCCGGTTTGCAACCCGAAACAGCCGAGCTGCTCGGCCTGCTACAAGAACAAACCGAGCGCATGTCTCGAATGACCAAGGTATTACTCGAGATGAGTGAGCTCCGCAGCGTTCCTTGCGAGGACGATGTTGAACTCGGTCCCTTGTCCGAAGAGGTCCTCACCGACCTTGCGCCACTTGCCGAGAATAAGGGCATAGCCCTCAATTGTGCTGGAGACGCTTTGACAATCGGAAGTGATACGCTCCTCTATCGGCTGGTGTTCAATCTGGTCGAAAACGCCATCCGTTACAGCCGCCCCGGCTCGACTGTCAACGTCTCCATCAGCGACAGCGACAGCCACGTGCTCCTGCGAGTCAAAGATGAGGGCCCGGGAATACCCAAACAGTACCGAGAGAGCATCTTCCAGCCGTTCTTTCGTCTAGATAAATCCCGCAGCAGGGCATACGGCGGCGCAGGACTCGGGCTAGCGCTTGTTTGGGAGATTGCAGCCCTACACGGCGGCACGGTAGAGGTCGAAGCAAGTTCCGAGAACGGGACCACCATGCTCGTGACCCTCTCAAAGGGGGCCACCACGTGATCCGACTGTCCAGGGGTCCCACTCGGCATTGCGAAACGCGTCCCAAAACTTGGACATGAGAAATGGGAGGCAGTTCGCATCTGTGCCGAGGACGAAGTCCTGGCGGGGATTCAGGATGCGCAGAGGAAGCTTACGGCAGAAAACCCCGACAGAGTCGTGACCGTCGGCGGCAACTGTATGGTGTCGCTTGCCCTCTTCGATTACCTGCACGGGAAATACGAGAACGTTGGAATCGTCTGGATCTATGCGCATCCGGATGTATCCACGCTGAATGATGGCTACCCCAACGCTCACGCCATGGTACTTGGCAGCCTTTTGGAACAGGGTGCACCGCAACTCGTTTCGCGGATGCGGCATCCGGTGTTTAAGCCGAGCGATCTCCTGCATGTCGGGCTACAGCAGCTCCACGACTATCAGGAGGTTTGCTTAAACAAGCATAGGTGTTGCGGTTTTAGCCGATGTCCTCATGGAGGAAAACGACATGCTGGGTCTGTCTGATTAAAGTCCAACAGTTTCCATGAGGCATCTAGCGCGGTAAAAGCTAAAGACACGGGAGGCCCCAAACTGTCAACCATCTTTACGGGTGCAAGGGAAACGGGCAAGACAGCCCCCCTCTCGCTCCTATCCGAAACGGCGCTTGAACACGGCTGGATTGCAGCGAATGTCTCCGCCATGCCCGGCATGCTCGAAGATATCATCGAGCACACAAAGGAGGCCGCAGGCCGTTACCTCTCGCAGCCCCATACACGCGTGAGCGGAGTTCAAGTTGGGCAGCGGGGCGGTTTAGCGCGCCAATATAATCAAATCGTGCACTTCCATAGCCTCTCGTCTACGTGGTGTACCGTCGTCTCCCCTTTTATCAGAGTTGGGCGATTTTCAGGCACCCGAGCTGAACTCAAATTGAACTCAACGATGCCTTATCGGTCGAGGGCGTCCTAGCGAGAATATACAGAGGCGCACATTTCGCAGGGAACCTCCCATTCGTTATCATATCGGGATGCTGTCAAGGCAGCGTCAATGCGTTCGACCTACACCTTCTCGCTTTTCGAGGCCTCGTCTGCAGGACCATCGGAATCGATACGGAATCGATCGGCATACCATTCATCCGAAGCAATCACCTTATGGAGCATCTGGAGATGCAGGTCGACATAGTGGCAGAACGCCTTGCCGCATTCCACGAGAGGCGCATTGTTTCTCTCGTTGAGCTCGGCTCCAAAATTAAACTCGACCTCATAGCCCTCCCCAGGCACACCCATGCTCGGCAGAATATCAATGGAGAAGTGGACGAATCCAGACGTCACCTTGTATACATCTTTTACCTTTGGATCGAACTTCTCGAGTAAGTCTTGAAGTCTTCCATCGGACATCTTCTCACCCGAGAAATCTTTCAGCTTGTTCACAGGCACACCTTGAAACACCTGCTTGAGAAAGTCATCCTGGTCTTCGGCGGCGAATAATGCGAATGTCCGCAGGCAGACTCCAACCTGTGCGCGGAGAAGCTGGGCGACGCAAACAAGATTCCTCGACTCGAGCATGGAGATGAATCCGTCTATCAGTCTCATCGCATACTCAGAGGAGGATGCCAGATATAGATCCCATTGGGTAAAGTCGCCGTTCATGAAGGGAATCACTGCATTGCGCTCGGCGACTCTCAAGGCACTCAGGCTTTGTTCTATTTTCTCAGCTTCTTGTTTGAACTGTTCGCTATCCAAAATGCCCCCAAATGCCGGCTTCTCAACAAATCAAAAAAGCAAGAGAGACAGAGATTAGGTTCCTGCTCCACTGAACCCGCGTTTCCAGTCGAGACACTCCTCCTCGAAGATCTCCCCAGAGTCCCGTCTCTCGCGCCCCTCACGGAACTGTCCATATCAGTGTAGCCAATCCAAGCACAGCCCCACCGCACGGCCCAGTCGCTTCCGGTCCTGCGTGACCCCGTGAAGGCGGAAGGGCGTGGTTGTCGTCATCGCGTTCCTTTCTCCTCGTACCTTTTTGGGCATGCGTCACGGGCCCCCGCGCGGCGCTGAGAGCGAATCGGCGCAGGCTTGGGGCCAGTTGCGTAGAGGTTGAGGTTCGGGTTTCGCCGGCTTACGCAGCTTGGCGGGCAGAGCGCCCGGGCTCGCTGCGCCTAGGGCGCGGCGGGATCCGCGACGCCGGAGGTGTCGATCTCGCCCAGATTGGCGAGCTGGCTGATGAACGGGATACTCTCGTGTTCGTCCACCTCGACGCCGCCGAGCACGATGGTGCTGTCGCGCGTGTCGATGTGGGTTGTGAACACGGCCGGGTCGAAGCCCGAAGCGATAAAGCCAATGCCCGCGAGGACAACACCCGCGGCAACGAGCCCGCCCGCCACGGCGAGGTAGATCTTCTTCGCGCTGGTCATGGTACTCACTCCTTTCTACGCTGCGAGGTGCGCGGCAGCGCCGCCTTTCTCGCCCCTGTTCTTCCAGAAGGGCGAGGCGGCCTTCCTCGCCCAGAGCGCCGAGAGGCGCGCAATTTGTTTTGAGGCGGCCCAAGCGCCAGCACCAACGAAGAGAGCCACGCCGACGAGGCCGAGCCCCACGCCCGCCGAGGCGAGGGCGTACGGGAAGTGGCCGATGGTGACGCCGCTTACGGCAAGCAGGAGCCCAACTATGCCCGCGCCCCCGAGTGCCGCCGCGACGATCCACACGCAGAGCGCCAGCACCCAGATGCAGATATAGACCGTGACGGCCACGGCGGCGAAGGCGGCGAGCAGCGGCACCCACACCGGGGAGCCCACGATGGCCAGCACCCACAGCAGCGCGGTGCTGCGCCGGCGCGTCCTCGCGATTGCGCGCGGCACGGCGGGCAGGTCGTCGAGCGTGGCCTCCGCCACCTCGCCGGGCGTGCCCATGGCGGCCACGGCCTCCTCCTCGCTCATACCGTCCTCCATGCGGTCGGCGATGGCCTCCGCGTAGAAAGCCTTGGTCTCCTCCACCTGCTCGGCCGGAAGGCAGGAGAGCAGCTCGCCCAGCCGGCCCAGGAACTCATCGCGCGTCATGGTGCGCCTCCTCAACGTATGCGTAAATCTCCCGTACGGACGGCCACTCGGCCAGGAACTCCTCGATGCGCGCTCGCCCGTCGTCCGTGATGCGGTAGTACCGGCGCAGCCGCCCGTTGTGCTCGGCGGAGCGCGCCGTGATGCATCCGGCCTTCTCCAGGCGCTTGAGCAGCGGGTAGAGCGTCGACTCCGTGAGCCCCATGCTCGCCGGTACGTCCTTCACAATCTGGTAGCCGTAGGACTCCTCGCCGGAGACGGCCGCGAGCACGCAGGCCTCCAGGAAGCCGCGCTTCATCTGTGCC
This sequence comes from uncultured Collinsella sp., assembly GCA_959028445.1. Taxonomy (GTDB): domain Bacteria; phylum Actinomycetota; class Coriobacteriia; order Coriobacteriales; family Coriobacteriaceae; genus Collinsella. Next base: position 28,985 of record CAUFRY010000012.1, read on the forward strand.
TCCATCCGCACACCTCCTCTCGTCATATACTATGCTATACACACTATACGATGCAAGGTATTAGACGTCAACTCTCATCGCGAAGATTCTCCGGCCCCTGCGCGCTGCGAACGTGATATCGCGGGGCGGTTGGCATTATGCATGAAACGTCAAGTAACGCTCTTTTGATCCACTTCCACTCGGCCCCATATGCCCTGTACAACACCCCCCTTCAACCTTGGGTTCAAGGGAGCCGCTAGGCTGGGCGTGCCGGACGGTAAGGTCCTGGACGCGATGGTGGACTTCTCCGATGCCATAGGGGTCATGGGTCTACGCCGATGGAGGCCCACGCACGCGGCAGGGCTCGCCCGTCACCGCTGGTCGCCGGACGGTCCCCACGCCCCGCTCGCCAACGCGCAGGCGACAGCAGCAGTCCAGCGCTAGCTGGAGACGCCGGAATGCCCAGAAGATGCGTTTCCCATCACTGCGACAGAGCTTTTTGCAGGGGTGGCAATTTTTCCTAATATCGAGGTCAGCTTGGCTTCGGTAGCCACCTTGAGAGCATCGCCAATAGACTCTTCCTTTATGCGTTCGACATAATCGTAGGCAATGCCCAACAATTCCAGTCCCGAGCAACAGGAGTACAATTGCTGCTATTGTTGCCAGCTGTTGGGAGATGGAAGATGGACTGCGATGGCTACCCATGCGTTCCCATGCCGTTGATGTGCACCGCCTTTGTGCCGGGGCAGATCGACGCTGCGGTTGCAGGCATTTCCGACCCCGATTCACGCACCATCGCCACGGCAGAAGCGCTGTACTTTCGCGGACAGGCCACGCTCGCCGCCGAGACAGCACGCCCCTATCTTGACGCCACCGACCCCGCACTGCGCTATTCCGCATGCTTTATCTGCGGATATGCCAGTCTGTCGCTCAACCGTATCGCCGACGCCCGCCGGTGCCTTGCTGGTATCCTCGATACGCCACCTGACGAGGAATCGCCTGCCGTCCACGCCATGCACATCCTGTTTGCCTCCGCCGCGAGCGTCCTGCTGCACTTGCCTTCCCCGTATTCCGCCGAAGAGTTTTATCCGCTTGCGGCGCATCTGCCCGAAGGCCTGCGCCTGTTCGCCAGCTACGTGATGGCGCACGCCTTGTATCTGCGCGGCGAATACGGCCGCAGCCTGGGCATGGTGGAAAATGCCCTGATCATGAAACAGGGAAGCTATCCCATCTCGGAACTGTTCCTGCACCTGGCGGCTTCCATGGCATGCATGAGCCTCAAGGACATCGACGCCGCAAAGGCACATTTCGGAGCCGCTTGGGACATTGCGCGCCCCGACGGCCTTATCGAGCTCATTGGCGAGCACCACGGCCTTTTGCAGGGGCTCATCGAGGCATGCTTAAAATCGCAATACCCCGACGATTTCGCTCGCATCATCGAGATTACGTATCGATTCAGCTACGGCTGGCGGCGCATCCACAACCCCGATTCGGGCGAGGACGTGGCCGACGATTTAACGACCACGGAGTTCACCATGGCTATGCTCGCCTGCCGCGGTTGGACCAACGCCGAAATCGCACGCCATATGGGTGTGTCGCCGGGCACCGTTAAAAACCGCCTATCAGGAGTGTATGCCAAGCTTGGTATCGGAACTCGCGCCGAGCTGATTGCCCACATGTTGCGCTAGCGGCCAGACTGCCCGGCGTATCGAAAGCGCTCCGGGGGGCTGACGCTTTCGCGCGCTCAAATTGGACATTTTGGTCCCCGAACGGCACTACCGCCACGGGGCACCTTCTCGCAAAATTGGATTATTTCCACCGATACCTGCGGGATGGGAGCCAAAGATGCTTGATCGCCGTTCGTTACTTGTTGCCGGAGCATCCTCGCTGGCGAGCATTATGTTGCCGCGCGTGCCGGGAAGCGCAAATGCCTTCATATTGCCGTTCGCGCCCACCGAAGCCTATGCCGACGAAAAAGACCCCTTCAGGGTGCTCGTTCTCTCGCGCACCATGTTTGGTGTGGTCGTGGTCGACGTCGCCAACAAGAATACGCCCATCAAGGGAGCCCAGGTCACGCTTGCGTCGCGTTATGCCGCGGGCAAGCAGCTCTCCGCCACGACCGACGACGAGGGCACGGCCATCTTTGAGATCGCCCCTCTTTCAGAAGGCTACGTGGACGAGGCAACACTTCTCGACGCGTACGACTTTAACGGCGGCATTTCCATTAGCATGGCGGGCTACCGTGATGTCGAGATTCCCCTTGCGCGTATCCAGGGCGGCACCGCCATAACCGCGCCCACGCGTCCGCTTTCCGACGGCGAGCCGTACTTCCGCCAGCTCACATTCGACGAATGGGACATCCAGTACGCTGAAGTCACGTTCATGGCATTGCCGAAGGACGACACGGCAAACGGGCAGCCCGATACGCACTCCTTTACCGTGCAGGCACATCTGCCACAGGGTGGACAGGCAACGCTGTGCATCAACAAGGTATTGCCCGCCACGGGCAGCTCAGCCGAAACCGTCACACAGATCGGCCAGATCAAGGCCAGTGCATCGGGTGCGAATAATCTGGCAACGTTCACACTCGAAGACAAGCTCCTCGATGCGGCATCGGGCCTTCTGGAAGAAGGGTGCAAGCTGCGCTTTGTCCTCGACTATCAGGGCAAAACCTACACGCTCTCCTCCCCCATGGCCGTTGTCACCGCGCCGGCCGCAAAGGCGGAATCAGGCTCGACCACCATCATTCCCACCACCATGGACCAGGAGATCACTCCGTTTGATTTCCCCGCATCGTTTCCCGGCATCGGTGGTAATAAGTTCACGTGTTGGATGCCCACATTTCCAATCCTCTTCGATTTCTCGTTTGCTGGATACGTGCTGTTTGGCGGAGGATACAAACCAGCCAGCTATATGAACGATTCGGGCAACCCTGATCCGGAATACTGGAAGAAATCGCCGCGCGAGTCGGGCGCCAAGCAGGCAAACCGCTACCTCGACGAGATGGAGGGGAAGTGGAATCAGTACAAGAGTATGAGTGCCGGTTCGGGCACCGATCCAAGAAACACCAAGCTCCTTCGCCACCATTGCACGCCGCTGTTCACGATGGATATCGCCACACAGCTGTACGGCTCGCTCGCCTACGATTGGGTGGGCAAAACCTGGGGTAACAACAACGACCCCGCATACGGCAATATTAAGGCCCTCTTCCAGGTAAGAACCGACCTCAATTGGACCGAGCAGTTTACCCTAGGACCGGTGCCATTTTTCCTAAACGTCAACCCCTGGGTGCTGGCAAAACTGGCGCTCGCCGTGGGTGCCCACACGCACGGCAGCGGCGCGGCGTTTTTTAAAAACATTTCGCTCGACTATTCAAACACGTCGGGCTCGTTCACCATCCAGATCGGGCTTGCCGTCATCTTTGGCGCCGGCGTTGCAGGCGTCGCTTCGTCTGCCGTGCGCGGCGCCGCATCCCTCACGCTGTTCATTGGGTACGAGAAGGCAGATGGACACCAGCTTCCGCGACTGCGCGTAGGTGCAGACGTCGATGTCGATGTGATACTCCAGTTCGTAATGTTCAAGTGGACCGCCAAGGCTTGGTCGGGGTCGTGGCCCACACTCATCGATTCGTGGAATATGTCGGTGAACAATGGCGACCAGTATGTGCTCCAGCGCTCTGAGCTCGCATTGGGTGGAGATACGCCTTATACGCTGGATGCCTGCTTCGGCTCGGCCGGCAACATTGAGGCGGGCGGCGTGCCGCAATTTATCGCATCGGCCACCATCGTCACCAACGCCGAACTGCTCGCACGCGCCGAGGTTAAGGCCACTGCCGTAAACGCCGCGCCTGTCGTGCGCGATTGGGATCAAGCGGTCACGCGCATTGAGTTCGAGGCGGATGCAGAAAGCGACGACACGGGACAGATCGAGCATTTCGTCCATGCACTGATAGAGAACGACGAAAACGCCGCGCCGATGTATGAGTACACCTACATCGGTCAGGCAACGAACACCGTTGCCGACCCGAACGCCGATTCTGCCGGCGTGTCGGAGGACGAGCGTGGCGGCATCAAGCCCTCGAGCGACAACGTGCTGTTTGCTGGCGTGCTCAGCGAAGCCCACATGAAGCTGGCAATGATTGCCGGCGTAGAATGCCTGTTCCGTATCGCCTCGGTGCGCTACGGCGACAATGGTCGCTCGCGCCTGGTGGTACACACAAAGGCAAACGGAACGTGGTCCGCTCCCACGCCTGTGGACTTTCCCCTTGGGTTTGGCGAGGAAGACGTGGAGCGCGACGGCATATACGATTACGACTTCGACGTAGTGGAATATACGGACGGAAGAGGAAACCAGGACGCCTACGTGCTGTTGGTCTCGGGCGAGCGCCCCGACGGCGACAGCACCCTTTTCGATTCGGCAAGCACAGCCGGCATACTGTCCGTTGTGCGCCTGCGCATAAGCAATAGCGAAGTTCGCGTGGTATCGCACACGTCGTGGCGCAGCATCTCGCGCGGCCGCCTGCAGGAGGACGGTTACCATTGTCTGCAGTGTCCACGCATCACGGTGGGCAAGACGCTTGTCGACGGGCGTCTGTCGGGCGCCTATCTCCACCGCCGCGGAACCACGGCAGAAAAGGCGTTGGGCACCGAGGCAGAGGTCGCGCTCGAGTGCTTTACCCTGTGGTCGGACGTTTCGGGCGACAGCCTCACGTTCCGTCAGGTCCTCCGCTTTCCGCAGGCACCGTCGAGCATCGAGCTGGGCGAGCCCGAGAATATCAACGGCAAAATGGTGGTGCCCGTTGCGTACGAGACCGCAGACGGTTGCGGCTGCGCATCGTACGCCGTGATCGGCCAGTCCATTGCGGGCTGGGGCATTATGCCACCAGACGCCACGGTACCCCGTGCGGTACCGTGGCCACAACATTCGGGCTTTTTGGCAACCGTCAACGAGCAACTGCAGCATATTACTTGGACGCGAGGCGCATCGGCGTTTGCAACGCAGCCCGTGGGTGCCGCAGGCTGTGGCCCGGCATCGTTTAGCGTAAGCAACAACGGCAGGTGCGCGCTCTATGTAGAGAACACCGATGGCAAGGTGGGACAGACCTACGACGAAGAAGGCAACCCAGTTGCAGTGATGGGCAAGCACTTCCGCATCTTCGCCAGCACCTTGTCAGGCGATCTGTTTACGGAGCCGTTCGTGATGTGCGAGCTGGACCATCCCGTCGATCAGATAACGACATTTTTGACGTCGGGGAGCATGCTCTCCGCGCTCGCCACGCACATTGTGAGCGCGGAGAAGAGCGAGGCAGAACTACACGGCATCGAAGTGCCCTTGGTGGCGTGTGCCACTCCGACGGGCGCGGTCGCTACCTCGGGCGCGGTGGTGCCCGGAGCAGCAGGCGAATCCTTCATGGTCACGGTGCGAAACGACGGTAACACCTTGCTGACCGCCGGCACGATCGATCTGTACCGAGAGGGCTCCAGCCAGCCGTTCTCCAGCGCATCCATCGGGTTCGGAGCAAACGCACGCATGGCTTCGATCTACGATCCGGAGCTTGCCGAGGATGCTTCGGCCAACGACATGGCACACGTGAAGTACGCGCTCGAGACGCTGGGCGCACGTTTTGCAACGCACCCGCTGGTAGCCGACAGCGGCAACGCCGTGCTGGCACCGGGTTGCACGGCACAGTTCCGCATGAGCTTCGCCATCCCCGAGAGTTGGAGCGACGAGGTGGGCAAACGCGTAACGCTATATGCGAAGGCGCGTAATCTGGTGGCGCTCGATCCCGTAACGCTCGAGGAAATTCGACCGGGCGCAAACTCGGCGCTGGGTGCCGTACTGCACGAGCTTCATGTGCCCGACGCGGCATGCGAACGCTCAGAAGTTCAGGTCGGCGTATGCGACAGCGCGGATACGACAGAACTTCACGACGCCCCGATGACAGCAGACGACGATGGCGGCTCGAGTGGCGGCGGTACCGACGAGGGCGGCGGCTCCGGCGGAAGGAGCTCCGGCAGTGGCAAGGACCACAGCAATAACAAGCGCTCCGGAAAAGCGGGCGCGCTCGCCGGCACGGGCGACAGCAACGTCCCCCTAACCGCAGCCGCAGCAGCACTCGCCGCAGCTGGTGCCGGCCTTGTCGCCTACAGCGTCCGCCGCACGGCGCTCGAAAAAGACACCGCCAATGAGGTCAATTCGGATAGGCCTCGCTAGCTCCTAGTTACTTTTGTGTGAAACGCCGACTCGGCTCATCGAGCACCAAAAAGGGCTGGCCCCGATAACTCGGAGCCAGCCCTGAGTCGCCTGGCGTAAGAATCGCGGCGTTACTTGAGCTTCAGCGCCTCCATCATGGGCGCGGCGGCGTCCCAATCGATCTTCCAGCCAATCGACACGCGGACGGTCTCGCCCGTCGCGGGAGCCGTCGCAAACAGCGTATGGCCGTTGTCGGGACCGGTAAAGCGCAGCCACGTTATGCCGTTGTACTCGACCTGGTCGGTTGTTGTCTCCTTGCCTTCGTAGACCTGCTCTAGGCTTGCAACCTCTTCCTCCGGCGAGCGCGGGAAGATGCTGATGTTCAGGCGTCCTCCAGTCTCGTCGTGGAAGAAGTTTGCCTTTTCGCGCTCTTCGTCGGACGAATCCAGCGTGTACCCATCGGCGGCCTCGATGCTGTACGATGCGCAGTCGATGCCCGTTAAATCTGCCTTCTCGCCAGAATCGGCCACGCCGCCGGCCGCCTTGAACTCCTTGGTCTCGCATCCCGTGGTGTCAAAGTGCATGGCCTCATGATTCTTGGCGGGGGCATAAGCGTCTACGAACTCGACAGTGATGGGCCCGTAGTACGCCGTCTTGGGCGCCCAGAAATACACGTACTCAACGGTCTCGCCCGGGCCGATATCTGGCCTCTCGGAAAGGTCGATGCCCTCGTGCAGCTCATCGGGAGCCTCGCTTGCAACGTAGTCGAGCACGGCCGCCTTGCCGGAAGTAAACAACGGGTCGCCTGCCTCAAGATCGCCCTGGGCAGCATGCACGTTAAAGGAACTGAACGTCCTGTTCTTTGTGTTGTTGTTGGTGATCTTGATGTGCAGGTAAAAGCCGTCCTGCAGCTTGGCATCGCCGCGATAGAACGTACCGTGAGCCACCGACTCATAGGTAATGCCTGCCACCTCGACCGTCTGCGAATCATAGGCCCTGGGCTTTTCCTGCACAGGCGCGCTGCCGCCCGAACCGCCAGGCGAGCCGCTCGGAGCACTACCGCCACAGCCGGCCACTGTACACGCCAGCACGGCCGAAAGCGTCACGGTGGGAATTCCTAACAGCAGTTTCTTTGTCATGGGCCTCATCATTCTCACCGCTCCTTTCGGCTTGCAGCTCATCCATTGCCCGAGTCCCAAGTCGACCCCGTGGCATCGGCTTCCACTATGAGCGTATGACGAAACACGGCGCCGGCGAAGTGACCCGTGGCCCAAATAACGACCCACCAGCGTTCCTTATGGGCCAAAAGAACTCGCACATGCACGCCCCCGGCCCATAAAACGAGACGTCTGTCCCAATGTTCGATTCGATCCAACAATCCGCACGACACGTTTTCGACAACGTATCCAACCGCAAACGCAGCAAGACGCGTTCGGCCGCCTTCAAATTTACTCGGGCAGAACCGACTCGGTTTTGTCCGAGTAAACTCGAGCATAAACTGATCCATGCGATACAATTAACTCGGACAAAACCGAGTCGGAAGGAACCGAGTAAGTGGAATTTATTGGCAGGGAGCGTGAGCTCGCCCGTATTAAGAAAACGCTCAAAGCACCCGAGCAGCGCAATGTTCTCATTTACGGCAGGCGTCGCGTCGGAAAAAGTGAGCTCATCAAGCAGGCGCTAACCGATTTGTCGGACGTCGCAACGGTCTATTACGAGTGCCGCCAAACCTCCGAGGCAGACAACCTCGAGAGTCTGTCCGTCCTTGTTGCTGAAGCGCTGAGCTTTCCTCCGCTCGCCTTCGCAGGCATCCGCGAGCTCATCGAATTTCTGTTTGCCCAAGCCAAAGACAAGAACATTACCCTCGTTCTCGACGAATACCCCTACTTGAGAGATGCGGTTAAAGGCTTAGACAGCATTCTTCAGACCTCAATCGACGCTCACAGGGAAGACTCACGTTTAAACATTGTCCTGTGCGGCTCCTACGTTGAGATTATGAAATCCCTCATCGAGCATGAAAGCCCCCTCTACGGGCGAATTGATCTCGCGCTTGAGCTTAAGCCCATGGATTACTTTGACGCTGCGAAGTTCTATCCCGCGTTCTCGCCCGAGGACAAGGTGCGGCTCTATAGCGTTTTTGGCGGCATCCCCTTTTACAATCGCCTCATCGATCAATCCCAAAGCGTACGCGACAACATCATCGAGCTCGTCACGGAACCTGGTGCCCGCTTAGAAAGCGAGGTGCCGTCCTATCTCAACGCCGAGATCTCGAAGATGACCAACGCCAACGAAGTTTTCGGGGCTCTCGTACAAGGTTACTCCCGTTGGGGGGACGTGCTGGCACAGTCGCACGTCTCGAGCGGTCCGGCCATGGCAGACGTGCTCGACAAGCTCATGTCACTCGAAATCGTCCAAAAGCGTGCGCCCATCAACGACCCTACGAACAAGCGCAAGTCTGGCTACTTTGTAGTGGACCCGCTTTCGCTCTTTTACTATCGCTATGTTTTCCGCAATGCCTCAGCGCGTCAGCTGCTCGACCCGGAAGTCTTCTATGATCGTCACATCTCCCAAGACTTCGAGGAAAACTACGTTCCTCATATGTTCGAGGAGATCTGCCGTCAATACCTCGTGCGGCAGAACAGGACCGGCAAGATCGAACCGGCTTTCGACGCCATAGGCAAGTACTGGTACGACGATCCCGCAAACAAAACGAGCGGCGAATTCGATGTGGTAACGCAAGACCCCGAGGGCTACGCCTTCTACGAAGCAAAGTTCCGCAAATCCCCCGTCACGCAAAAAATGGTCGACGAGGAAATCACCCAAGTCGAGGCAACGGGGCTCAAGTGCCATCGCTATGGATTCTTCTCCCGTTCGGGCTTCGAAGCTGGCGAAAGCGATCGAACCGTCTTCATCGACCTGCCGCAGATGTTTGGATAGGACAGGCTCTTCCCGCATCCCGAGCATTCATTATCTAATCGAACGATTGTTCGATGGATTTCGTGTTGGTTGGAATCGCCTGTGGGCTGGGCTATGCTACCTTGACTATCTATATGACTTAAACGCAGCAAAGGAGCACCGAGAGAGCGAGTATGGCAAAAAACACCGCAAACTATGGTAACGACAGTATCCGCCAGCTCAAGGACGAGGAGCGCGTACGCCTGCGTCCCGCCGTCATCTTTGGCTCGGACGGACTCGATGGCTGCGCGCATGCCGCCTTCGAGATCCTGTCCAACGCCGTTGACGAGGCGCGCCAGGGCTACGGCAAGCTCATCACCCTTACCGCCTTTCGCGATGGCTCCATTCAGGTAGAGGACAACGGCCGCGGCTGCCCGCTCGACTGGAACCCTTCCGAGAAGCGCTTTAACTGGGAGCTCGTCTTTTGCGAGCTCTACGCCGGCGGCAAGTATAACAACAACCAGGGCGGCGACTACGACTTCTCGCTCGGCACCAATGGCCTGGGCTCGTGCGCGACCCAGTACGCCTCCGAGTACATGGACGTCACGGTTTGGCGCGACGGCGACAAGTACTCCCTGCACTTTAAGAAAGGCAAGGTCGTCGGCGCCAAAAAGAAGGCACTCGAGATTGAGCCCAGCGACGAGAACCGCACCGGCACCACCATCAAGTGGCGCCCCGATCTTGAGGTCTTTACCTCCATCAGTATCCCCCACGATTGGTATCGCGAGACCATGCGCCGCCAGGCCGTGGTCAACGCCAACGTGACCTTCCGCCTGCGCATCGAGGGCGACGACGGCGAGTTTACCGAAGAGGATTTTTGCTATCCCAAGGGCATCGAGGACTATGTGCTCGAGAAGGTCGGTACCGACTACCTCACCGAGCCCTTCTTTATCGAGGCCGACCGCCGTGGTCGCGATCGTGAGGACCTGCCCGATTACAACGTAAAAATCACCGCATGCATGTGCTTCTCGCGCACCTTCATGATGCAGGAGTACTACCACAACTCGTCATGGCTCGAGAACGGCGGCTCGCCCGAAAAGGCCGCCCGCAGCGCTCTGACCAGTGCCATCGATGCCTACATTAAGCAACAGGGCAAATACAACAAAAACGAGAGCGGCATTAAGTGGCAGGACGTCCAGGACTGCCTGGTGCTGGTGACCAACTGCTTCTCCACCCAGACGTCCTACGAGAACCAGACCAAGAAGGCTATCAATAACCGCTTTATCCAGCAGGCCATGACGGCATTCTTTAAGGAACGCCTCTCGACCTACTTGATCGAGAACAAGGACGCCGCCAACAAGATCATGGAGCAGGTGCTCATCAACAAGCGTTCGCGCGAGAACGCCGAAAAGACGCGCCAGAGCATCAAGACCAACCTGCAGCAGAAGACCGACATGGCCAACCGCGTGCAGAAGTTCATCGACTGCCGCTCCAAGGACAAGAGCCGCCGCGAGATCTACATCGTAGAGGGCGACTCGGCAGCAGGCGCCATTCGCACGTCGCGCGATGCCGAGTTCCAGGGCGTTATGCCCGTCCGCGGCAAGATCCTCAATTGCCTGAAGGAGGACTACCCGCGCATCTTTAAGTCCGACATCATCATGGACCTTATGCGCGTGCTAGGCTGCGGCGTGGAGATCAAGGACAAGCGCATCAAGAACCTCGGTGCCTTTGACCTGGACAACCTCAACTGGAACAAGGTCATCATCTGCACGGACGCCGACGTCGACGGTTATCACATCCGCACGCTCGTGCTCACCATGCTCTATCGCCTGGTGCCCACGCTTATCGACGAGGGCTACGTCTATATCGCTGAGTCGCCGCTCTACGAGATCAACTGCAAAGAGAAGACCTACTTTGCCTACACCGAGCTCGAGAAGAACGGCATCCTCAAGGAGATTGGCGACCAAAAGTGCTCCATCAACCGCTCCAAGGGTCTTGGTGAGAACGACCCGGACATGATGTGGCTCACCACCATGAACCCCGAGACGCGTCGCCTGATCAAGGTGGAGCCCGAGGACGTCACCAAGATGGAGACCATGTTCAATCTGTTGCTGGGCAACGACGAGGCAGGCCGCAAGCGCCATATCTCCGAGCACGGCAAGGAATACCTGGACCAGCTGGACCTGCAGTAACAGCAAATCGATAACGACGGCCCATAAGAAGTTCAAGAGGATATCGTGGCAAAGAAGAAGACGAAGAACCAGCCAAAGAAAAAGCAGGTCAACGCCGAGAACGTCATCGGCCTGCACTCCGAGGTCACCGACCAGCCGATCACGCAGACGCTCGAGGTCAACTACATGCCCTACGCCATGAGCGTCAACGTCTCGCGTGCGTTCCCCGAGATCGACGGCTTTAAGCCCTCGCACCGCAAGCTGCTCTACACCATGTACAAGATGGGTCTGCTCAAGGGCGAGCGCCAGAAGAGCGCCAACATCGTGGGCCAGACCATGAAGCTCAACCCGCACGGCGACGCCGCGATCTACGAGACGATGGTGCGTCTGGCCACCGGCAACGAGGCGCTTCTTGCCCCCTTCGTAGAGTCGAAGGGCAACTTTGGCAAGTACTATTCGGGCGACCTGAGCTACGCCGCCTCGCGTTATACCGAGGCCAAGCTCTCCCCCATCAGCGCCGAGATCTTCAAGGACATCGACAAGGACCCGGTCGACTTCGTCGACAGCTACGACGGTGCCATGAAGGAGCCGCGCCTGCTGCCCACCACGTTCCCCAATATCCTCGTCTCAGCCAACAAGGGCATCGGCGTCGCCATGGCGTCCGACATCTGCGGCTTCAACCTCAACGAGGTCTGCACCGCCACGATGCACTACCTGCAGGATCCCGACTGCGACCTGCTCGAGTACATGCCCATGCCCGACTTCTCGACCGGCGGCGAGATCATCTACCGCCGCGAGGAGATGGAGAAGATTATTGAGACCGGCCTGGGCAGCTTCCAGATCCGCTCCCGCTGGCGTTGGATTCCCGAAGAGCGCATCATCGAGGTCTACGAGATCCCCTACACCACCAAGACCGATGTCATCATCGAACGCATCGTCAAGCTCTCCAAGGAAGGCAAGGTCAAGGAGATCGCCGACATCCGCGACGAGACAGACCTTTCGGGTCTGCGCATCGCCATCGACCTTAAGCGCGGCGTCGACCCCGACAAGCTCATGGCCAAGCTCTATCGCTCGACCACGCTACAGGATTCGTTCTCGTGCAACTTCAACGTGCTCGTCGATGGCTATCCCCGTGTTATGGGCGTGCGCCAGATCCTGCACGAGTGGGTCAAGTGGCGTATTGAGTCCACACGTCGCCGCATTAACTATGACCTGGGCAAAAAGTCCGAGCGCCTGCACCTGCTGCACGGCCTCGAGGCGATCTTGCTCGACATCGACAAGGCCATCGCCATCATCCGCGGCACCAAGCTCGAAGCCGAAGTCGTGCCCAACCTTATGAAGGGTTTCGACATCGACGAGACCCAGGCCGAGTTTGTTGCCGAACTTAAGCTCCGCAACATCAACGAGGAGTACATCCTCAACCGCACCAAGGACATCGCCAAGCTCGAGGGTGAGATTGCCGAGCTTGAGGAGATTCTCTCGAGCGAAGACAACATCAAGAAGGTCATCAGCGACGAGCTGGCCGCGGTCAACAAGAAGTACGTGATGCCGCGCCGCACGGGCAGGATCGAGCCCCATGAGGTTATCGAGGTAAGCCTGGAGCCCGAGGTCGAGGAGTATCCGGTCACCATCATGCTCTCGCGCGACGGCTACCTTAAGAAGATGACCGACCGAGTGCTCAAGAAGGCTACCACGCTCAAGTACAAGGACGGCGACAAGCCCTTTATCGAGTTCCCGTCCTCCAACACCCACGAGCTGCTGGTCTTTACCAACAAGAGCCAGGTATACAAGTGCAAGGTTGCGGCGTTTGAGGATACCAAGTCGGCACAGCTGGGCTCGTACCTGCCCACCGACCTTGAGATGGAGCCCGACGAGAGCGTCATCTGGGTCATCGACCCCGAGGACTACAAGGCCGACGTGCTGTTCGTCTTTGAGAACGGCCGCGTGGTGCGCGTCGCGCTTTCTGGATACGTCACCAAGACCAACCGCAAGCGCCTCAAAAACGCCATCTACGGTGGCAGCAAGCTGCTGTATGCCCAGGTGCTCAAGGAAGATCGCGACATCGCGCTGGTGTCGAGCGACTACCGCCTGATGAACTTCAACACGTCGCTGCTCAAGACCAAGACGACCACCAACACGCAGGGCGTCCAGGCCTTTACCGCCAAGAAGGGTCGCTCGGTCACCACCGTCGGCACGACCGAGGAGATCCTTGGCGCCGGTGTCTCGGCCGAAAAGTTCACCGCGCAGAGCCTGCCCTCCGCCGGTGCCCTCATGAAAGAGAACGACATGCCGAGTTTGTTTGATTAACAGCCGTCTGGCCGGTTCCGACAGCCCAGCCCCCTTGAAACGCAGCAAGGCCCGAATGGTTCAAATGAACCTTTCGGGCCTTGTTCATTATTGGAAATGCGCGCTAGGCAAGCTTGCGGGCGAGCTCTCGCACCTCTTCCAGCTTGGGCGAGGAGGCCATGCTGTCGCGCTCGGTCATACCGCTGATGGTGACAATGCCCTGGTCCTCCCACTTGCAGTATGCGCAGGCTGACTTGTACATGGCGATCGCCGCGTCATAGACACCCTCGCTGTGACTATCGAGCAAAAGGGCCGTCTTGGTGAACGGGAATCCCGTGGCACCGAAGGCGTACAGGCGGTCGATGGCGGCCTTCTCCTGCGCGGTGATATCAAACCAATAGATAGGCGAGGCGAAGACGACCATATCTGCGTCTTTCAGCGACTCGATCACGTCGGCCATGTCATCCTTCTGCACGCAGACGCCCTCATGGGCGAAGCAGTACTGGCATCCCAAGCAGCCGGCGATCTTTTTGCCGGCAACGCGGACGACCTCGACCGCATGGCCGGCCTCGCGCGTGGTCTCGGCAAACGCCTCGACCATGGTGTCGGTATTGGCGCCCTTACGCGGACTACCGCTCAATACAACGATTTTCATAGGATTCCCTCTCCTTCATGCCGCAGGCGCGCGGCACACATTTCGTTGTAACCAAAACAGATGGAGCTATTCAGTCGTCCGCAGACCACATCTCTTGTTCGTGCTCTCTAGACACAATCTCATTGCCTGACAACTCGTTAACTGTCTTGATTCTCTCTCCGAGAATTGAACAGCAAATCGTTGGCCGCAAAGTGTCGACTGTGGGAAAATTAACTAGAGCTTTCTCCTGCTCGCGTGAGCGTTCGCGTGTATGAGCCTGGCCGAATCGGGTAGGCGCAATATAGATCCACGGAAACCGGCCTACGAACAAGGAGCGCCTTATGTATGGACAGCATGTTGCACCGCAAACCCATAACAAACGCACTGGCCTGTCTATCCGCAACGTCAAGCTTCATGCAGGCGCCAGAGTCGTCGCCTATGGAGTAAGCATTCTTATGACAGGACAGCTTTTGCTACCCTGCGCAGCACTGGCGACCGAAATGCCCGAACCCGATGTCGCATTACCCATCACCTGCGAAGAAGTCAACGCGGAAGGCAGCCTCACAGCAACCACCGTCGTCGATCATTACTACGATTTGGAGCTACCCCCTGCTTTCGAGTTGGTCCAGAACGAGGCTCTTGTATACGATTTTCCCGACAAACCCGAGGACTTCATCTACGGGCTTAACGACACCGTCCATCTCTTCAAGATCGACACCGATACCGAAAGCCTTATAAAAACCGAGAACCCCAAAGAGGCCAGCGTCTCTATTGCCCTGACCATGATCGACAATCACGTTAGAGCAACCGTAGTCTTTACAGGCAGTTACGCCGACGACCAAATCCCTTACAGGCTGGACCTCAACAGCTCAACCTACCTTGGCGCACACGTTGACCGTGACTTCGACAGCGGGCAGGGGATTAGGCACGAAACGCGGCACGATTACTACATCCGTTACGTCTTCGACAGTGACGTGCACTTGTTTGCAACCGATACGAGCGGTTCCAAACCCGAACCGGAAACCAAGCCCGAGCCCACACCGCAGCCCAATGCAAAAAAAGCCCACGGCAAATCCCGTTTCCACCAAGGCAGTAGCGGCAGTTAAACCAGCCGGGGCCACCCTACCCGCGACGGGCGACAACGGTGCGATGGCAGCCGCCCTGAGTGTTGCCGGTGCTGTAGTTGCGGCAGTTGGCATTTCTGCAACAAGGCGTCGCAACCGCTAGCCAGCATTTCGTACCCCGCAGACAAAGCTCTATCCCCGCTCCGATGAGCTTTACTCACCGAGAAGTTTCTTCCCCACGGAAATGAGCTTTTTCCAACGGTCGCCTTCAGGCCATTAACGCCCCGCGAAACCGACGAAACAGACTGTGCCGAACCGCCATCGAGTTCTGCCCCATCGCAAACAGCGTCGACGGCGTCTTCTGGCAACATTTTTGGTCTCCATAGCTCCGATTCGGCAAGGCCCAGTCTCCGCTCGATCTCGAGCAAGACTTGTAAGGAGTCCTCAGTCAAGATCAACTACGGAAATCGTGACGAGCCGATACCGCTCGCAAGCCTCCTTCGGAATAGATGTTGAGCAGTTCCTGGGCGTGGGCGAACTCGGGCCCCCGTCTCCAACCGAGCAGGCGGTTGACCGCGAGATTTCCCTGAACGCTGTGGACAAAGAGCAGATAGGCGTCCTCGCGCGAAAGCCCGGCCTTCTCCATGATCGAGGGAACCATCTGCTCCGCGCCGCGCTCGATAACGCGCTGGGCCACGCGGGCGTACGCGTCGTCATCCGAGTAGAGCAGATAATAGTCATCGTTTGCCGGCGGGCGCTGGCAGAGGGCATCCGCCTCCGTTCCTTCGAGCGGGGCACGGACGGGCGACGGTGCTTAAGACTCCCTGCTAGTCGCTTTGAGATATCCCTCGTCGTCCACGGGCTCCAGCCACTCGTTGGAGGTCTCCTCGCCCGGAACCTCAAGCGCGAGATGGGAGAACCAGCTGTCGGGCGCGGCTCCGTGCCAATGCTTCACCCCCGGGGCGATGTTGACCACGTCGCCGGGGCGCAGCTCCTGTGCCGGCTTTCCCCATTCCTGGTAAAACCCTCGGCCAGCCACGCAGAAGAGGATCTGCCCGCCACCGCTTTTGGCGTGATGGGTGTGCCAGTTGTTGCGGCAGCCGGGCTCGAACGTCACGTTGTAGACGCCAACTTGCTCGGTGGAAAGGGGCGCGAGGTAGCTTTGACCGATAAAGAACTTCGCGAAGGCGTCGTTGGGGGCACCGATGGGGAAAGCCATCTCGTTTTGGTGCTGAGCCTTTGCGTCGGCGGCATCGTCGTCCGCCCAGACCTCCTTCGCCATGCGGAAGGCAGCCCACGCCTTGGGCCAACCCGCGTAAAACGCTGCATGCGTAAGGATCTCCGCTATCTCCGCCTTGGTCACGCCGTTGTTCTTTGCGGACGTCAGGTGATATTTGAACGAAGAGTCCGTCAGCCCCTGCGACATCAGGGCAACCACCGTCACCACGCAGCGGTCGCGCAAGGAGAGCTCGCCCTCCCGGCTCCATACCTCGCCGAACAGCACGTCGTCGTTGAGCTGTGCGAATTTGGGAGCGAACTCCCCCAGGGCATCTCTGCTCGCCGTCTGCTTAATTGCCATAATTTACTTCCTCCTGTCGATGGTATTAGGCACAAATCTGCTTCCGCGCTGCCAAGCAGCCCGGCTAGATTCCCATGCCCATTCGTCGCGCCTGCTCCAGAGCGGGATGCCCGGCGATTTCGCCCACGCCGTTCACGCCGCCGGCGAAAACCGTTCCAGCGAGCGTGCAGCGGGAGAAACAGTCAACCCATCCCTGCATCGCCTTTTTCGCCCCGTCGAAGGTCGAGCGCCCGTTCTCCGCCGCCGTCGCCAACAGATATGCCTCGGTGAATGCATAATCGGAGCCAAAAAGCGGGTTAGCGCGGGCGAGCATGGTTTTGAGCTGGCCACAGAAGCTGTAGTAGTAAACGGGCGTTGCGAACACCAGGACATCAGCGTCGAGCATCTTGGCGGCAATTTCCACGGCATCGTCTTGGATGACGCAGCGCCCCAGCTTTAGGCAGGCAAGGCACCCCTTGCAGAAGCCGAGCTGCTTCTCGCGCAGGTGTATGGTCTCCACGCTGTGACCCGCTTCCTGTGCGCCTTTGGCGAAAGCATCCACCAACGTCTCGGAATTGCCATTCTTTCGAGGGCTTGAAGAGACTATCAAAACCGTTTTGCTCATTACGGAATACCCCTTGCACTCCTTATATATATTGACGAAAATAAAGGTAATATCTAAACCTAACTTTAGGTCAAGGAGTAAATTCGAAATTCGTCCGGAGGGACCATGTACACAATCGGACAGGTAGCGGAGATGTTCGGTCTGCCCGTTTCCACACTGCGGTATTACGACAAACAGGGATTGTTTCCGGAATTGGAGCGGACGTCCGGCATTCGCCGATTCGGCGATACGGAACTCGAGGCGCTTCGGGTCATCGAATGCCTAAAGAAGGCGGGGATGGAGATCAAGGACATCCGGCTGTTCATGGAATGGTGTGCGGAAGGCCCATCTACATACCCCCAGCGCAAGGCCATGTTCGAGGACCGGAAGGCCCACATGGAGTCGGAGATCGCGAAGATGAACCGTGCGCTGGACATGCTGAAGTTCAAATGCTGGTACTACGAACAGGCGATGCAAGATGGCGGCGAGGACAGGCTTAAGGCACTGATTCCCGATGGCTTGCCAGAAGAAATCAAAGAGGCCTACGAGAACGCGCACGCTCGATAGTGGCGCCCGATGCTCAAGGGGCTTCGGCGAGGAGTCCTGTTCGGGGTAGGAGTGCAAAAAGAAAGCCTCCGAACCAGAGGGTCCAGAGGCTGTTATTCCCGTTATTTCGCTGGTGGCTTTGCTCTGTGGCGACGCCGAAACAGCATCAGGCGGTACTACGGTATCAAAACGAGAGTTCAGAAGCAAGTTCCCGTTAATCCCGCTCAGTGACTAATCCAGTCCGAGTGTTGTCGATGCGTGTCGCATCGTGCCGCCCAAGGGCTGTTTCGTGCACAATTTGGGCGAATCAGGCCCTTGATTCGCGATTTAGGGAATGACTCAATTGATTCGCAAAACCGCAGGTCGCTCCTTTAATCAGTCCCTGGTTTCCGCCGTGGTTCGTAGCGGGTGGCGTGAAAAGGGGTGATTCAAAGGGTCGGAGAGATGTCTATAGCGCAATCGTCTGGTATTGGCGCGGTGAGGGACTTCTCGCCTCCATCAGTCCAAATCGTCAAGCTCCGAAAGACGTCGAACTAGAGAAAAGGACCTATTTCCCGTCATGGATTGGGTTTACCTGCATGACTAGAGCCCTGGTGTAATTGGCTGGATCACCGTTCCGGGAACCGGTATCGACCTACCTGTCCGCCAAGCTCCTTCTTCAGCTCCAGCCTAGTATCTGACTCGCGCCGCTATAAGCGAAAACCGAAGAGATGCGTCTTAGCCAAGAAAAGAAGGTTAGCCTCATCTTACTGCATGATTCGTGTGTTATAGTTAGATGGCTCTAACTGTTTGGGGGCGACAGCCATGCATGAGCGCAAGGGTTTCTGGGACAAGAATGCCAGTCGGTACGACCGTTTCATGCGAAACGACCGGGCGGCGTATGAGAAGATGTATGGGCTGATCCGGCCGGTAGTGAAAGCAAAAACCGTGCTGGAGGTTGCCACCGGCACGGGGCTTATCGCAAAGAGCATCGTAAATGCGGCGGCGCACATCGAGGCTACGGACGCCTCTGCAAAGATGATCCTTGAAGCAAAGCGGGACAATCAATCCGCAAAGCTGCACTTTTCCGTACAACATATGTTCCGCCTGCCCTATGCACAGAAGTCCTTCGAAGTGGTGATCGTGTCCAACGCGCTTCACATAGTGCCGCATCCGGAAAAGGCCCTGCAAGAAATCAGGCGGGTGCTGAAGGACGACGGCGTGCTCATCGCTCCAACCTTCACCCACGCGGGGAACTCGGTTTCCGGCAAGGCAAAAGCCTTTTTCATGAGTATGGCGGGATTCCCCCTCCACAGCAGGTGGACAAGCGAGGAATACCTACGTTTTCTGCGTCAAAACGGCTGGGCGGTGCAGAAAAGCGCGGTGTTGAAGGCCTCGTTCCCGTTGACCTATGCGGAATGCACGAAATCGGAGGGGCCAGATGTCGTTCTTTGAAAACACCCGCAAGCCCGTAGGCCTCGGCGGAAAACTTATGGTTGCCATGATGAATCTGGGCCACAGCCCTGTGGCGCGGTGGGGACTTCGATTTCTACGACTTGCGCCAAACGCCAAGGTGCTAGATTGCGGCTGCGGCGGCGGGGCAAACATAAAACGGCTGCTGAAAAAATACCCGTATGGCGTCGTCAAGGGCATCGACTATTCGCCCGTCAGCGTGGAGAAGGCTAGAAAGCTCAACCGAACTGCAATTCAGGAGGGGCGTTGCGCCGTTCTGCAAGGCAGTGTGGCGGATATGGCGTTTGAGGATAGCTACTTCGATGCTGCCACGGCCTTTGAAACCGTCTATTTTTGGCCTGATTTGCCCCGATGCTTCTGTGAGGTCTGGCGGACGCTGAAGCCAGGCGGGACAATTCTTATCTGCAACGAGAGCAATGGCGATACGGACAAGGACGAGAGGTGGACGCAGATCATCGGCGGCATGACCATCTACAAGGACATTGAATTAAAGGCGTGTCTGGAGCAGGCAGGCTTTCACGAGGTGCAGATACGCAAAAAGGGAAAGTGGCTCTGCGTCACGGCGCGGAAGTAAGGACATCAAGCACGGGCATTTTTGCATCCATCCTGCACATGGCGATAGACATGACGGCCATAGCGGCTGTGCTGGCGGCAATTATGACAGTTTTTATTCGCTGAGGAAGGAACCTATGAAATGTAAAATTGAGAAAAACACCGTGCAGGAGACGCTGATTCTCCCACTGTATTCTCGAAAGCTGTGTACGGAGCTGTACCCGAACCTTTACAGGGATGAAACAGCGGTTCGTCTGCTCGACCAGATCGACTACGACTTTTCAGAGGCAGAGAAAAACTCCCGCAGCCTGATGCAGCGCTTCGGTGCGCTGGAGGTGGCCATGCGGCAGGGCGATCTTGCTTTCGAGGTGCGGGATTACCTGAAAGGCCACCCCGATGCGGCGGTGGTCAATCTGGGCTGCGGGCTGGACAATAC
This sequence comes from uncultured Collinsella sp., assembly GCA_959028445.1. GTDB lineage: Bacteria > Actinomycetota > Coriobacteriia > Coriobacteriales > Coriobacteriaceae > Collinsella. The sequence goes on from CAUFRY010000012.1 coordinate 49,354, forward strand.
CGGCAGAACCTGCGACAACGGTAGATGCAAGATCTACAATCTGGACTTCCCGGATGTGATCGCCTTGCGGCAGCAGCTACTGCCCGCCAGGGATCGGGAGCAAAATATCCCCTGCGACCTAAAAGACACCGCATGGTTTGGCAAAATCGATGCCTCCGGCGGGGCGGTGTTCTTTGCCACCGGGGTGTTCTATTACTTTCTGACCCAGCAGGTCCGAGAACTGGTGCGGGGAATGGCGGACGCTTTCCCCGGCGGTGTGCTGGTCTTTGATGCTGCCAATCGGACGGCAGTAAAGATGATCGCAAAAACATGGCTTAAGACTGCAAAAATCAAGGATGTGGGGGCATATTTTGCGGTTTCGGATGCCGCCAAGGAAATCGGCACGTGGAACAGCCGTCTGTAGGTCACAAGTCGCGGCTATATGCTGGGCTACAACGATTTGAGAGACCCTTCTGTCAGCGGCCTTTTCCGGTTTCTCGCAAGGGTCGGTGACAACGGGATGAAAATGCAAATCGTGAAAATAAGATTTTGAGAGGCAAAAACGAAGCGCATTCACTTTGACGTCGAAGAAGACGGCTTTTACCGCGCATATTGGGCATGCAAGGACACGCATACAGCAGCGGGCACGGATTCGATTGAAACCGTGCCCGCTATCTAATACTATATTATTGAACGTCTGTTCTATTCCCACTCGATGGCGTCGGTTCTGCCGTCCCGTCATTCCAGTTACACCCAGTTTTCGGCATCGACACGGAACGCGTGCCGCCGAATGACGCGATGTCGCGTTTCGTCGGCTTCGGGGACAAAAGTTGGGACAACCTAAAAAACTTTTTTCAAACTCAGGGCTTTGAGTTTTTGTTTTTGTCCCAAAGTGCGCGGCGGGTCGCCTTTGGAGGCTCGATGGCGCCGAAAACGCCCGTTTTGGTGAGTATTTGCTCGCTTGAGCACTGTTGAATATCGCGAAACAGCACCGCCGATAT
>CAUFRY010000013.1 GCA_959028445.1 uncultured Collinsella sp.
GGTCAGCCCGTGGGAGGCCAGGGCGCCGCTGACCGGTGGACGGCACCGAGCCGTCGCATGGAATGAAGAAGGGGGAGGCCTCGCGGCCTCCCCCTTTTTGCGTTGTATACACGTTGTGCTTTGGGACCTACCTCCCCCGTATGCGCTCTTACTCTTTGGCTGTATTTTGAGTCCTTCTAGTGTATTTGAGCGATAATTACTCGCATTGGCGTTAGGGAGGGCTTGATGTTTACCGTATTTGTCTTGGGCAATATTGCTTCGGGTAAGTCGACGGCCTGCCGCTATTTCGAATCTCGTGGCGCTATGCTTATCGATCTGGATGAGCTTGCAAAATCTCTGTATGTGCCGGGCTCTGATATCGTCAATACTCTCGCGGATGAATTCGGTTGGGACATTTTGGATGAGGAAGGCGGCATTCGCCGCAGCATCCTCGCTTCTCGAGCTTTCGCTTCTCCTGATTCGGTCGCACGGCTCAATGGCATCGTGCATCCTGTTCTGATTGAACAGCTTTCGCTTAGGATTCTCGATCCGGTTTGTTGTACGGTTTCATCTCCCCGTTATCCCTTTGCGGTGGTCGAGGTTTCTGCTCCGACTGGTTTTGAGGATGCATTTGGCTTGGCTGATGAAATTCTGGTCATCAGCGCCCCTTTGTCAGTTCGTCGCGAGCGCGCTATTCAACGTGGCATGGAGCCATCCGATTTCGATGCTCGTTCTTCTTGCCAGCCCGATGAGTCTGCGCTGTGCAATCTCGCTACAACGGTGATTGATAATGCCGCAGGCGATAATTCGCTCTTTGAGCAGCTTGACTCATGGCTTGCATGCCACGGGTTTATAGATACTCCGGATAAGGAGGAGGCCGATGCCTAAGGCACGTTTCTTTACGTGGTATCGCGTGGCGCCACTTGCCGTTGTGTTCGTCTTCGGCCTTATTTCGCTCGTCTACTCGTGTGCCCCTGCCGCTTTCTTTAAGCCGCTGTATCCGATTGACTACGAGGCGTATGTAAAGCAATCCAGTATTTCGCATAATCTGGATCCGTATCTGGTGTGCGCTGTCATTAAGTCGGAATCGAACTGGGATCCCGAGGCCGAGTCGAATCAGGGTGCTCAGGGATTGATGCAGCTGATGCCCGAGACTGCCCAGGATATGATTGCCAAGGGCCTTGTCGATGGTGGGGAGTATTCGGCCGACAACCTTAACGATCCAGCTACGAATATCGAGTTTGGCTGCGCATACCTCTCGTATCTTCTCGCCTATTTCAGCGGGTCGACGGATAGTGCCATCGCCGCCTATAACGCCGGTATGGGCAATGTCGACGGATGGGCGCAGCAGAACACGTCACTCCATAATGCGATTACCTTCCCTGAAACTCAGGCTTATCTGATTCGCGTCAATAATGCCTGGGTTCGATATAAGACTCTCTATCCCGATCGGTTCGTATAGGACTAAGCCCACCGCCTGCGTATACTGCAGATGTATGAGTTAGGAGTATCCATGGCGGAATTTGAAGTAGAACGCGTTGGTGGTGAACTTAAGCGCTTTGGCGTTGAGGGCGCTGAGGTGCCGTTTGAAGTCGTTTCCCCCTATGAGCCTGCCGGTTCCCAGCCCAAGGCCATTGAGTCACTTGTGCGGGGCGTGAGGGACGGAGACCGCTATCAGGTTTTGCTGGGTGTGACTGGTTCGGGTAAGACTTTTACGATGGCCAAAACCATTGAGGCCTTGGGTAAGCCGACCCTTGTCATGGCTCCGAATAAAACGCTCGCCGCTCAGCTTGCGAGCGAGCTCAAAGAGTTCTTTCCCAATAACGCTGTGGTCTACTTCGTCTCGTACTACGACTACTATCAGCCCGAGGCGTATGTGCCGCAAAGCGATACATATATCGAGAAAGACTCCTCGATTAACGAAGAGGTCGAGATGCTGCGCCATCAGGCGACCGCGTCACTGCTCTCTCGACGTGATGTGATCGTTGTCGCATCGGTCTCGTGTATCTATGGCATTGGCTCTCCTGAGGACTATGCGGGTCTGGCTCCAAACGTCGACAAGAAGGTGCCGCTCGAGCGCGATGACTTTATCCATGCGCTTATTGACATTCAATATGATCGCAATGACTATGACTTGGCACGCGGCACGTTCCGCGTGCGCGGCGATGTTGTCGACGTGTATCCGCCTTATGCCGAGCATCCGTTGCGGTTTGAGTTCTTTGGCGACGAGGTCGAGCTGATTGCCGAGATCGATGAGGTCACCGGTGAGATGCTTCGTGAGTACGAGGCCATCCCCGTATGGCCGGCATCACACTACGTGACCGAGAAGCCGAAGGTCAAGGCTGCTCTGAAATCGATCAGCGAAGAGTGCGAGAAGCGCGTGGCGGAGCTCAAGGCGACCGACAAGTTGCTCGAGGCGCAGCGTCTGCAGCAGCGCACCGATTATGATCTTGAGATGCTCGAGACGATGGGCTTTTGCAACGGCATCGAGAACTACTCGCGTCATCTGGACGGTCGCAAGCCGGGTGAGCCGCCGTTTACCCTAATCGATTACTTTCCCAAGGATATGCTCTGCATCATCGATGAGAGCCATGTGACGGTGCCGCAGATTCGCGGCATGCACGAAGGTGACCGCTCGCGTAAGGTGACGCTGGTGGAACACGGTTTTCGCCTGCCCTCGGCGCTCGATAACCGCCCGCTTCGTTTCGATGAGTTTGAGGCAAGGATACCCCAGTTTATCTATGTTTCGGCCACGCCGGGCGACTACGAGCTGCGGGTGAGCCAAAACGATGTGGAGCAGATTATTCGTCCGACTGGCCTGCTCGACCCCAAGATTGACGTGCGTCCAGTTCGCGGCCAGATTGACGATCTTGAGGACGAGATTCGCGAGCGCGTTGCCCGCAAGGAGCGCGTGCTGGTGACCACGTTGACCAAGCGCATGGCCGAGGACCTGACCGACCATCTGCTCGACGCGGGCATTAAGGTCAATTACATGCACTCTGATACGGCGACAATGGACCGTGTCGAGATCCTGCGAACGCTGCGCGAGGGCAAGATCGATGTTCTCGTTGGCATCAACCTGCTTCGCGAGGGCTTGGATCTCCCCGAGGTCTCACTGGTGGCAATTCTCGATGCCGATAAGGAAGGCTTCTTGCGCAACCGCCGTTCGCTGATTCAGACGATTGGCCGTGCGGCCCGTAACGCCGATGGCGAAGTCATCATGTATGCAGACGTTGTGACCGATTCGATGAAAGAGGCCATCGAGGAGACGCAGCGCCGTCGCGAGATTCAGATGGCATATAACGAAGAACATGGCATTGTGCCCAAGACAGTGCGCAAGGCCATCAACGACATCTCAAGTTTTATTGCCGAGGCCGAAAAAACTGTGGGCTCCAAGGGACGCTCGAAGGGCGACTCTCTTGGTCATGGCGCATTCTATACGCCCGATGAGTCGGGCGAGGGCGGCGTGCCGGAAACGGTGGCGCCCGAGCAGACACTTGCGGAGCAGTTGGAAGAACTGCCGCATGACGAGCTTGTGCGGATTGTCGAAACCATGGAAGAGGATATGCGTAACGCTTCTGCCGCCATGGACTTTGAGGAGGCGGCGCGCCTGCGCGATGCCGTCGTTCAGATTCGGGCGATGCTCGAGGGCGCGTCTGAGGACGAGACGATCGAGCGCTTACGTTCACAGGCCCGCAAGGGTTCCACGTTCGCATCGGGCAGAAAACGCCAGGGTGCACGGTTTAAGAAATAGCGAACAGGCCCCGAGTTCCCTGTGGAGCTCGGGGCCTGTGTCTTTTGCGCACTGGAATTCGTGCGTTAGAGGTCTGCAATCAGGGCTTCGGCACAACGGATGCCGTCGGTGGCCGCGCTCATGATGCCGCCAGCATATCCAGCTCCCTCACCACAAGGGTAGAGGCCCGGGGTCGACACGGCATGGCACGTTCGGTCTCGGGTGACAGTGGCAGGTGAGCTCGAACGAGTCTCCACGCCGGTAAGAACGGCATCGGGGCGGTCGTAGCCTCGTAGCTTTTTTCCGAGTAGGGGAAGTCCCAGGCGGAGCGACTCGACGATATGCTGCGGCAGGGCTTCGTCAATTGCCGTCCAGGTCACACCGAGCGGATAGGTGGGCTTTACCTTTCCGGGCGCCTTGCTGGCGCGTCCTGCGAGGAAATCTCCGACGAGTTGTGCCGGTGCGTTCCAGTTGGAACCGCCTAGGCGATAGGCGGCCGCCTCGCAGGCGCGCTGGAGCTCGATGCCGGCGAGCGGGTCATCGTTGGGAAGGTCCTCAGGCGTGACGTTAACGAGCAGGGCGGCGTTTGCGTTGCGTCCGTCGCGGGCATTGAGGCTGGCGCCGTTGACGCACAGGTGGCCCTGCTCGGAAGAGGCGGCGACAACCTGCCCGCCGGGGCACATGCAAAACGAGAACACGCTGCGGCCGTTGGGAAGATGGGCGACGAGCTTGTAGGGGGCTGCTCCGAGGGCAGGATGTCCCGCCAAGGCTCCATATTGGGCTCGGTCGATGTCGCGCTGCGGATGCTCGATGCGAACGCCCATGGCAAAGGTCTTTTGTGCGAGGGCCACGTTGTGGTCCTTAAGGAGCTCAAAAATATCGCGAGCAGAATGCCCGCAGGCGAGGATGAGGTGCTTTGTCTCGATTGGCTCGTAAGCGGCGTCTTGGGACGATTGGACATCAATACCGGTGATGGCGCCAGACGCGTCGATGTGAATGTCGACGAGCTTTGTTCGATAACGGACGATACCTCCGAGCTGCTCGATGCGCTGGGATATAGCGGTGACAACCGTGGGAAGGATGTCGGAGCCAATGTGCGGCTTGGCATCCCACAGAATATCGCGGGGCGCACCCGCCTCGACGAAGGTTTCGAGGATAAGGCGATGGGCGGGATTTTTTGTTCCCGTATTGAGCTTGCCGTCCGAGAAGGTCCCCGCGCCGCCCAGACCAAACTGGATATTACTCTCGGGGTCGAGGATGCGCTCCTTTAGAAAGAGGTCGATCGCATGCGAGCGGCGAAATGCCGGGTCGCCGCGCTCGATGAGCAAGGGCTTAAGACCTGCTTCGGCGAGCGTTAGCGCGGCGAAAAGGCCAGCGCATCCGGCGCCGACAACGACAGGGCGTTCTTGAGGTGCGTCGGAGACGGGGGTGGGGAATGAAGACCCATCGTCTTTTATCGCGCGTACGCGCGAGCGGTCACGCTCGGAAACGCTGTCGACCGCTTCTCGCTCGAGGTGGGGACTGGTCAGCTCAACACGAAAGCTCAGGATAAAATGGACGTCTCGTTTTTTGCGAGCGTCGATTGACTTGCGGTGGAGCTCGATGGACTTGATCTCGGAGTCTTTGCAACGTAGGACGCGCTTGGCGACTCGCTTGCCAACAATGAGGCAGGCATTTTCATCGCCGGCTTCATCGAGCGACGCGTTGACTTGGGTGATTTCAATCATCGAGGTCTCCTTAGAGGCAAGAAAGAGGCCGTCCGGTATCCCAGACGGCCCGAATGCGTTTTTGATTATAGACTGCGCGGCTACAGGCTGCTTGCAGCGCGAATGCCCGAGAGCCATGCCCACGCAAGGTTAAAGCCTCCGCAATCGGCGTCGATGTCGAGCGCTTCGCCGCAGACGTAAAGCGGGGTGTCGACAACGCTGCGCGCGCGTAGACTGGGTGTTGAGATGCTCTCGACAGATACGCCACCACGCGTGACCTGCGCCGAGCGCTCCTCGGCGGTTCCTTCGACGAGCAACTTAAAATGCTTGAGGATCGAGACCAGGTGGATGACATCGTTGGAGCCTGGATGGCACTGCTCGAACGCTGTGCAGACGACGCGGGAGAGTTGCGGGGCGAGCATGCCGTCGAGCCAACGGGGATCGCGGGGCGAAAAGCCGCCGAGCAGCTTAACGCGCCGGTTAAGCATATCGAGCAACTCGTCTTTAGAGAGGTCGGGGAAAACGTCGAGCAGGATCGTATCGCCGCGCTGGATACGACGGGAGAGGTTGAAGACAGCGACGCCCGAGATCCCGAAGGTTCGAAACAGGACTTCACCGTCTTCGTGCCAGAGCTCATTATGATTGCGGGCGAGCGTCAAGCGGGCGCGGACGCGCAGACCGTCCAACGTCTTGAGTGCCGCCCGATCGCCGACGACCGTTGCCGATACGGGGCAGAGGATGGGGCGCAGCGAAGTGAGGGGGAGGCTAAACGTATCGGCGATACCGGTGGGGTTGCCACCCGTGGCGATAATTACGGCATGTGCCTCCAGGGCCTCGTTCTTGCGAGGGACATCGGCGAGCGCTTTCCGAAGCGAGCGGAGCTCCGATTTTCGGTCGTCATGCTTTTTTGCCTTGAGTGCCCGCGCTGGACGGTCTATTTGGAGTGTCCAGCCTTCGGAAGCTTTGTGCGCCGAGGCAACGTTGGCTCCGCAGATTAAGGTGATACCTAGGCGGTCGCAAACGTTGAGAAGCGCGTCGCGCACCGATTCTGCGCGAAGGGAGCGCGGGTATAGCCGGCCTTCCTCGGAGGTTGTCATGATGCCCAGCGAGGAGAAGAAACCCATAAGCTCTTGTTCGGGTTGGGGGCCCATGACAGATTCGACGAATGCGGGGTGGTTATACCGCTGAGGATCAATCGATTCGTTGGAGAGGTTGCAGCGGCCGTTACCGGTCGCAAGGAGCTTAAGGCCGCAGGCGACATCGCGCTCAACGATGCAGACGCTTTTGCCAGCACGTGCAGCCGTAATGGCGGCGGCGAGGCCTGAAGCCCCGCCGCCGATTACCAAGACGTCATAGAAGGCGCTCGTGTTCACTTAGGCCTCGTCGGTCTCGTGCGGGGTAATAGCCTCGACGGCAGAGACTGCCTTGGGCAACATGCCATCGGGCAGTGCGGTCTCGACCTCGCCCTTATCGCAGGCCTCGGCGAGTGCCGGATTGATGGGAAGCTGGCCCAAGATGTCGAGGTTATAGCGTTCTGCGACCTCGGGGAGCTTGCTCTTGCCAAAGACCTCGATCTTCTTGCCGCAGTCGGGACACTCAATATAGCTCATGTTCTCGACAATGCCCAGAATGGGGACGTTCATCTTCTCGGCCATGTTGACCGCCTTGGCGACAATCATCGAGACCAGATCCTGCGGGCTCGTGACGATGACGATGCCGTCGACGGGCAACGACTGGAAGACGGTGAGCGCGACATCGCCTGTTCCCGGAGGCATGTCGACCAGCAGGTAGTCGATGGGGCCCCACGAGGTCTCGCTCCAGAACTGCCTAATGGCGCCTGCGATGACCGGACCGCGCCAAAGGACGGGGTCGGTCTCGTTTTGGAGCAGCAGGTTGGAGCTCATGACCTTGACGCCGTGCTCGGAGATTTCGGGCAGCATAAGGTTGCCGAGGGCATGGACGTGGCGTCCGCTCATACCGAACATCTTGGGGATGGAGGGACCGGTGATGTCGGCATCGAGGACGCCGACCTTGTGGCCGTGACGGGCAAGCTCGGTGGCGATGGCACCGGTGACAAACGACTTGCCGACACCGCCCTTGCCGGAAAGCACGGCGATGACGCGTTTGACCTCGGACAGCGTGTTCTCCTCAAATTGCGACGGCGACGTTTGTCCGCCGGCGGCCTGTGCGTGCTCGCAACCCATGTATGACTCCTTTGTATATGTTGGGGCCGGGGCCCCGTGGTGTGACACGAGCGTCATTGTACCCTCGTTTGCGAGCGGGAGTCATTTGCGATGCATTTGGGCCGAGCGTGCTTGCAATACGATGGGTCCAAACGAATGGGCGGGCTTACTGAACTTTGCTGGCGAACTCGAGGTATTGCATGCGCTGCAGCTTGTCGATCGTCGAGGCGTATGGGCTATCTTCAGATTCCAAGTCGTAGCGCAGCCCGTCGGCACCAAGGTAGCCGGCGACATTGATGGTGGGCACATCTGACCTTGTTGCAAGCAGAGCCTTTTGATAGTCGGTGAGCGGGGCGCCGATCTTATTAAGGGTAATGGCTGCAATCTCGTTTGCCCCGACGGTGTCGTAGACGTTGAGCTCGGTATTGCCGGCGATTTCATAGTTAGCCCAGACAAAATATGTCGACTGATAGATACGGAAAGCGTGGCTTGCCGTATCTTCCTGAGGGTACAGCTCGTCGTTGAGGGTCGTTGCGGCGCTCGGCTGATGGTCGCCAAAAAAGACAAGGACAACCGGTCTGCCGATATTGCGGAGCTCGTTGATAAAGTACTCGAGGTCCCGGTCAGATGCGTTGATGCAGGTAAGATAGGTGTTGAGCGCGCTATTGGCGCCCTCGCTGGCTCCCTCGACCCAATAGTTTGTCAGCTCCTCGGCGGGAACGGTGCCATAGTCGTAGCCGCCGTGATTTTGCATCGTGACGTCAAAGATGAACTGCGGGGCTTCGTCGGTTCTAAGCAGGTCGAGTATCTTGTCGTAGGTGGCGTAGTCGCATACGCCGGCATGGTAACAGGGCGCACCTTCGAAATCGCCGATTGAAAGAAAGTCTCCAAAGCCCAGCTGCTGATAGATTTTATCTCGATGGTAGTTGACGGGGTTTTGCGGGTGCATAGCGGTAGCGGTATACCCAAGCTCCTTAAGGTCCTTTGCCAGGCTGTTGACGCCATTCATCTGATATAGCTGATAGGGGATTTTGCCTAATCCGACAAAGGCCGTTGTCGCTCCGGTCAAAAATTCGAATTCGGAGTTCGCCGTTCCGCCACCGGCGACCGAAGCGAGCATGGTGCCGCGAACAAGTGTGTCGGGAAGTGAGTTGTAGAATGCGGGGCCGGTGTACCCGGCCGCCTGGAGCTGCTCAAAGCACGAAAGGTCGCTAAAACTCTCGTTCATGACGGCAACAATCGTCGGCTTGATTTCATTGAACTGGGCAACGGCCGCCGCGCGCTGCTCGCTCGAGCCATACGTGCTGTCGTAGGTGGCGGCGAGCTCCTGCTCGATGCTCTGCGCCTCATCGGGCGTATAGTCTTCGGGCTTCTCAATGGGCAACTCGTTGACCATTTCGGTGAACGAAGTGATAAAACCCTGAGACGCATACGTGGTGATGGGCTGCCAACGGTCAAATCCAAAATTCAGCGCCTGCTCCAAGTCGATGCTGGAAAAGCCCGAGAGCCCCACAACGGTCACTAGCAGAAAAGCGCAGAGGTTAGCGGCGATTGCGGGGAACACATGGGTGGGTGTACGGAGCTTTCTCGGTCGGATAAGCGAAAGAAGCCCCAGGGAAATCTCCAGCAGGGCTAGAGAGGTTACGATTCCGGCGGTAAAGGTAAACTCGTATCCCTCGCTCACTTCCATTGCGGTGCCAAGGGCCAAGATATCGCTTGGCAGGATGGCCTCACCTTTAAACGTTATGACGAAGTGCTCGGCAATGCCAAGGATGCAACAGGCGACGGGCACGAGGGCCATGACGCCTCCATGACGCTGTCCCAGCAAATAAAGGGAGAGCAGAACCGTCGCGAGCAGCCCGACGGAAAACCCGAATGAGTTGGCGGGAATGCGATAGAACGTTTCGTTACAGGCAATTTCGAGTGAAACGAACGAGAGCGCTGAAACAGCGGCGATGACAAGGATGTCACGGCAAATACAGGCAACCGTTCCCGTCGCAAGATCGGTTTGGTCGATAAGTCCCGAAACCAAGGGTTCGACAAGAAGTATGACGGCGGCAGCACCGAGCGCCGAATAAGAAAGGAGCCATAGGGAACTGTCCTCATTTACGAGCAATTGATTCGTAACCCATGCAGCTACCACGCCGAGCGGGATGAGGAGCGTCGCGCACCAAAAGACGCGGGCAATGGGCGGCTTTTCATTGTGTTTGATTGAAAAATACACGCGCACGACGACGGCGGCCACGATAAGGACGGCGATGAATATGGGCAGATTGGCCATGTCGCTCGAAGTGATTTCAAGGGGGATATCTTCGGTCATGGACGTTCCTCTGTTACAGCAAATTAAGTTCAGTATTAGATTACTGTAACCTTTCCACGGCATTTCGAGAAACAAAGCGCCCGATACGCAAAGCTAAAGGTCTGCGAATCTTGTATTACGAACATCTGTGCGCGTCGAGTGCGCTAAACTCATCGGCAGTATGATTCGATGCAATAGGAGGCAAGGAGCTTCCATGTCTGATTCTTCTATCGTTATTCGCGGCGCTCGTGAGCACAACCTCCGTGATATCGATGTTTCCATTCCGCGTGACCAACTCGTGGTCATTACCGGTCTTTCTGGCTCGGGCAAGAGTTCGCTGGCATTTGACACTATCTATGCCGAGGGCCAGCGTCGATACGTCGAGAGCCTTTCGAGCTATGCGCGCCAGTTCTTGGGCCAGATGGACAAACCCGACTTGGATTCAATTGACGGCCTTTCGCCGGCGGTGTCGATCGACCAAAAGACGACGTCTAAAAACCCTCGCTCGACGGTTGGCACCGTAACCGAGATTTATGACTATCTGCGCCTGCTGTTCGCTCGTGTGGGTACCCCGCACTGTCCCGAATGCGGCCGCGTCATTGAGCGCCAGACGACCGACCAGGTTGCCGACAAGGTCTTGGCGGCGGGGGAGGGCCGCCGCGCGTTTGTGCTGGCACCGGTGGTGCGCGGGCGAAAAGGCGAGTACACCAAACTGTTTGAGGACCTTCGCGCCGAGGGCTTTAGCCGCGTGCGTGTCGACGGCGAAGTGCGCTCGCTCGATGATCCGATCGATCTGGACAAGAAGTTCAAGCACGATATCGAGGTCGTAGTCGATCGCATCGTGATCCGTGAGAATTCTCTGGGCCGTATCGCCGAGTCTGTTGAGCAGGCGACCGCGCTGGCTCACGGCAATGTAAACGTGTACATGCTGCCCGATCGTGATGCTCCCGAGGGGACCGAGGGCGAGCTGCTGGAGTATTCGTTGGCCTTGGCGTGCCCGGAGCATGGACACTCCATTGACGATCTTCAGCCGCGTGATTTTTCGTTTAACGCTCCCTATGGCGCATGTCCTGAGTGCGACGGCCTGGGCTTTAAGAAAACCGTTGATGCCGAGGCGCTGATCGAGGACCCCTCGAAGTCCATTGCCGACGGAGTCTTTGGTAGCCTGTTTGGCAATTCGAACTACTATCCGCAGATTTTTGCTGCGGTCTGCAAACACTTTAAGGTGAGCGCCGATACGCCGTGGGAGGACTTGCCCCCTCGCGTGCGTCGTGCATTCTTGGATGGCCTGGGCGATACGAAGATCTCGGTCGACTACCAAAAGCTCGACGGACGTCGCAGCCAGTGGGATACCAAGTTTTCGGGCGTTCGCAACATCCTGTACGAACGCTATACCGAGACGACGAACGAGAACACCAAGACGCGCCTGGAGAAGTACATTCGCGAGGAACCGTGCTCGAGCTGCCACGGCGCTCGTTTGCGCCCTGAGATGCTCGCCGTCACCGTGGGCGGCAAGTCCATTTACGAAGTTTGTTGCCTGTCGTGCCGTGAATCGCTCGAGTTTTTTGAGGGCCTGGAGCTTACCGAGCGCCAACAGTTTATCGGCGGGCGCATCGTTAAGGAAATCCTGGAGCGCTTGCGCTTTCTGGTCGATGTCGGACTTGACTATCTGACCCTCGACCGTGCCTCGGCGACGCTTTCCGGTGGCGAGGCACAGCGTATTCGACTGGCAACGCAGATCGGCGCGGGTCTCATGGGCGTGCTCTATATTCTGGACGAGCCTTCGATCGGTCTTCATCAGCGTGATAACGAGCGCCTGATCAAGACGCTCGAGCGCCTGCGCGATATCGGCAATACCGTTATCGTCGTCGAACACGACGAGGATACAATCCGTGCCGCCGACTACGTGATCGACATGGGGCCCGGCGCCGGCGTCAACGGCGGGCACGTAGTCGCGGCGGGAACGCCTGCCGATATCATGGCGTGTCCTGAGTCGATGACGGGCGCTTACCTGACCGGCAAACGAATGATCCGGGTGCCTGATGAACGGCGCAAGCCCGGTCGCGGCTGCCTTAAAATTACGGGCGCTCGAGCCAACAACCTCAAAAACGTTACCGCCAAGATCGAGTTTGGTACGCTTACGGTTGTTACCGGCGTGTCGGGATCGGGCAAGAGCTCCCTGGTTACCGACACCATTGCGCCTGCCCTTACGAATGCTATTCACCGTTCGACGCGCCCTGTGGGTCCGTATAAGAAAATCGAGGGCATCGAGTGTATCGATAAGGTTATCGATATCGACCAGTCGCCGATTGGCCGCACGCCGCGTTCCAATCCTGCTACCTATATCGGCCTGTGGGATGATCTTCGCGCGCTGTTTGCGAGTACGCCGGAGTCGAAGGCGCGCGGCTACTCGCCGGGTCGTTTCTCCTTTAATGTGAGTGGCGGGCGCTGTGAGGCGTGCAAGGGCGACGGGCAGGTCAAGATCGAGATGCACTTCCTTCCCGATATCTACGTTCCCTGCGAAGTTTGCGGCGGTAAACGCTACAACCGCGAGACACTCGAGGTCACCTACCGTGGCAAGACCATCTCGGACGTGCTCGACATGAGCGTCACCGAGGCGCTGGCCTTCTTTGGGAATATCCCGCAGATTAAGCGCAAGCTCCAGACGCTGTACGATGTAGGCTTGGGCTACGTGAGCCTGGGCCAGCCCGCCACGACGCTTTCGGGCGGCGAGGCGCAGCGTGTGAAGCTCGCCAAGGAGCTTCATCGACGCCAGACGGGCAAGACGTTCTATATTTTGGACGAGCCGACGACCGGCCTTCATTTTGAGGACGTCCGCCAGCTGCTCGATGTGCTGCAGCGCTTGGTCGATGCGGGCAACACGGTGCTGGTGATTGAACACAACCTTGATGTCATCAAGGTTGCCGACCGCCTGATCGATATGGGTCCCGAGGGCGGTAACGGCGGCGGAACCGTCGTGGTTTCGGGTACACCGGAGCAGGTTGCGGACTGTCCGCAGAGTTATACGGGCAAGTTTTTGGCGCCGTTGCTCAGGCGTGACCGGGAGCGCCAGGCTCAACTTGATGCTCAATAAATAGGCGATTCAGTTTATGGGCGCCATCGACTCCTTGTGATTCGATGGCGCTTGCTGTGCCGAAGTGACGTGTGCAGCCGAATTGGACATATACTTAATCCTTGCGTCCGAATGCGAGGGAAAGGATATGTCATGGCAAAGGCTGTAAAGACGCCAAAAACCAATGCGATGCGCGAGCTGGAAAGCGCCGGCATTTCCTATGTTCTACATACGTACGAAGACGATGGCGATGAGTCGGTGGGCCTGGGGGTCGCGATTTCGGAGCAGCTTGGCGAGGAGCCCGGTCAAGGATTTAAGACTTTGGTCTGTGTGACACCGTCCAACGACTATGTCGTGTGCTGCATCCCTGTTGCCGACGAGCTCGATTTAAAGTCCGCCGCGCGTGCCGCGGGGGAGAAGTCCTTGGCCATGATGCATGTGAAGGATTTGCTTGCGGCGACTGGCTACGTTCGCGGCGGCTGCAGCCCGGTCGGTATGAAAAAACGCTACCGGACGCTCATTGATGAGACGTGTGTCCTTTGGGATACCATTTTTATTTCGGGAGGCAAGCGTGGTTATCAGCTCGAGCTTGCACCCGATGATTTAATTGCATTTTGCGGGGCGACGGTTGCCGCGATTACGAGAGAGGACTGAGCGATGCCGCAGGAAGAATTGAAGTGCGGAGCTCATTTTGCAAAAGAATCTGCGCCTCAGACACCCTCATCCGAAGTTTCTTCGTCGCGAAATGACACTGACGACATGGGCTCGTCGGACTACTCCACGGTTGGTCGTTCCGCCGGGCTTATGACCATTCTGACTATCGTGTCTCGCGTCACCGGTTTTATCCGCACGTGGGCAATGGCGGCCGCTATCGGCATGTCGCTACTCTCGTCCTCCTATCAGGTCGCCAACAACCTGCCCAATATGCTCTACGAACTCGTGATGGGTGGCATGCTCGTGACGGCGTTTTTGCCCGTGTACATGGGCGTGAGGCGTGAGCAGGGTCGCGAGGCCTCGAACGAGTACGTGGGCAACCTGCTTGGCATTCTGCTTTTGGTGCTGGGTGGCATTTCGTTGCTGGGGACCGTGTTCGCCCCGGGCTTTATCTGGACGCAATCGTTCCTTTCGGGTGACGGCGGCAGCATGGATACCGCTGCGTTCATGTTCCGTTTCTTTGCCATCCAGATTCTCTTTTATGGTTTGGGCTCGGTGTTCTCGGGCGTTCTCAACGCACACCGCGACTACTTCTGGTCGACGTTTGCCCCGGTCCTCAACAATGTGATCGTCATTGCGAGCTTTATGGGTTTTGCGCCCGTGTCCGCACAGTTTGGCGAACGTGCCGGCATCATCTTGATTGCGGCCGGTACGACCCTCGGTGTCTTTGTTCAGATGGCATGTCAGATTCCCGCGCTTGGCAAGCACGGCGTGCATCCCCATATCCATATCGACTTTAAGGACCCCGCGCTGCGCCAGACGATTGCGCTCGGTATCCCGACGCTGCTCGCCACGGTGTGCATGTTTGTCTCGACTTCTATCACCAACGCTGCCGCGCTGGTGGTCCAGCCCGAGACGGGTCCTTCCGTCATCGCCTATGCGCGCCTGTGGTACACGCTGCCCTACGCGCTGATTGCCGCCTCGCTTTCGACGGCGCTCTATACCGAGCTCTCTCATGACGCACAGGAGAAGGATTACGACAGCGTTCGCACGGGCATTTCGCGTGGCGTCGCCCAGATGCTGTTCTTCCTGATTCCGTTCGCACTGTACCTGATTGTCTTCGCACGTCCGCTCAACATGATTTACTGTGCCGGCAAGTTCGATGAATCCGGCGTGGCGCTGGTGTCCGAGTACCTTGTCTACCTGGCGCTCTCGCTGCCGCTCTACGGCGTGGTCGTGTTGATGCAGAAGAGCTTCTCTGCCTTGCTCGACATGAAGCCCTATAGCCGCTATTGCCTGTATTCCGCCATCGGCCAGGCTGGCTCGGTTCTGCTGTTTGGCGTTGTGCTGGGCTTCGGTATGCCGGCAATCGCGCTTTCGTATGTTGTCGACTACGTGATCTTGGTCGGTTGTTCGCTGTGGTGGCTGCGTCGTCGCCTGCGTGGCCTTCAGGTCAAATCTATCCTGCATGGCGGTTTCTTTGGCCTTTTGCTCGGCGGCCTAGGGGCTGCCGCAGGCGCCGGCGTCATGTGGGCGCTTGAACACTTTGTCGGGGTACTTGGCGGCTCGATTCTGATTACTCTTGGCTATGTTTGCGTTGCGGGTGTCGTCTCGCTTGCTGTTACCTTTGGCCTTGCCGTCGTTCTTAAGATGCCCGAGGTCTCGGCGCTGCTTCGTCGCAAGTAGGTGCGTGTGGCCGGTCACGACAACATTCCAACACTCGCCGAGCAGGTTTCGCGCGTTCCCACGCAGCCCGGATGTTACCTTTGGAAAGATGCCAAGGGCGATGTCATCTACGTTGGCAAGGCGAAAAACCTGCGTTCCCGTATGCGCCAGTACGTGACGCTGCAGGATGAGCGCCAAAAAATACCGCTCATGATGCAATTGGTTGCGAGCTTTGACTACATCGTTGTCGAAACCGAGCATGAGGCGCTTGTACTCGAGCGCAACCTGATCGGCCAGTACCATCCGTACTTTAACGTCGACCTCAAGGATGACAAGAGCTACCCCTTTATCGCCATTACAAAGGGCGACCTGTATCCCGCTATCAAATACACGCGCGAGCGTCATAAGCCGGGAACGCGTTATTTTGGTCCCTATACCGATAGCCGCGCGGCGCGTGAGACCATTGACACGCTGCGCAAGGTGATCCCGATCTGCTCGGCTTCTTGTGCGGAGTGGCGTCGTTGTCGTCGTATCGTCGAGTCCCACAAGGGCGAGGAAGACATCGTCAATATGATTTGCGCGCAAAACGGGCGTCCCTGCTTTGACTACCATGTCGGGCGCGGCCCGGGTGCGTGTGTCGGCGCGATTTCCCCGGCAGACTATGCCAAGAACGTCAAGCGTGTCGAGCGCTTTTTGTCGGGCCATCGCAAGGATGTCGTCGATGAGCTGACCTCCGAGATGACGGATGCCGCCGAGGCGCTCGACTTTGAGCGCGCGGCACGCGTCAAACGTCGTTTGGAGGTCATCAGGGGTCTGGACGACCGTCAGCAAGTCGTTTTTCCCTCCAGTGTCGATATCGATGTCATCGGTTTCTATCGCGAGGAGACCATCTCCGCCGCTTGCGTCTTTGTCGTGCGTGAGGGTCGAACGGTTCGAACCTGCGAGTTTATTCTCGATAAGGGTTTGGATGTCGACGAAGAGGAACTTCAATCGGGCTTTCTTAAGCGCTATTACGACGAGACGGCTGATATTCCAGCTGAGATAAACCTCTCTGTCGAGCTTGAGGATGCGGAGGCGCTGGGGGAGTGGCTTGCAGGCAAGCGCGAGCGTTCCTGCCATCTCCATAGGCCGCAGCGTGGCGAAAAGCACCGTTTGCTCGATATGGCATCCAAAAATGCGCGCCATGCCCTCATGCGCTACATGATGCGAACGGGGTACGCTGACGACCGCACCAATCAAGCGCTCCTGGAGCTCGAAAGCGCGCTGGCGCTGCCGGCGCCGCCGATGCGTATCGAGTGCTTCGATATCTCGACGCTGCATGGAACCTTTACGGTCGCCTCGATGGTGGTGTTTACCAACGGACGCGCTGACAAGAGCCAGTACCGTCGTTTTAAAATTCAGGCCGAATTGGACGAGGCAAACGACTTCGTGTCGATGTCCGAGGTTTTGGGACGACGCTATGCTCCCGAGCGCATGGTCGACGAGCGCTTTGGCTCGCGCCCCGATTTGCTCGTTGTCGATGGCGGTAAGCCGCAATTGACCGCTGCGATCAAGCAACTTGAGGCTCTTGGGCTCGATATACCGGTTTGTGGCTTGGCGAAGGCCGATGAGGAAGTTTTCGTGCCTTGGGACGAGACTCCCGTCGTGCTGCCGACCGGGTCTGCTTCGCTCTATCTAATTAAACAGGTTCGCGATGAATCGCACCGTTTTGCCATCACGTTCCATCGCGAGTTGCGCGATAAAGCCATGACGGTTTCGGTACTCGATGACGTTCCAGGCGTGGGACCCACCAGAAAACGTGCCCTTATGCGCCATTTTGGCTCGATGAAGCGTTTGCGCGCGGCGAGCGAGCAAGAGATCGCGGAAGTTCGCGGCATACCTGCCGATGTTGCCAAGGCGGTCCACGAGGCGCTCGTTGCATGGAATGCCGAGCGCGCCGAGGCGGCGGCTGGCCATTCCGATAGCTAAACACGAGCCAAACAACTGATATACATGATTGCGCGATTTTCAACCATTTATTTCGCCATGATTGCCTGCTGGTTTCGGGTTTTATTAACGCTAAAACGTTTGACTAACCCAAGCGAAAACCCTGCTATCCTGCGGGTTGACGAAGACTGATATCTCACCTCGCCGATACATACTGTCTGGCGAATCGTTTGTCAACGAATTCGGTGAACGGTAGTAAATACCGTTCAAGCGTATGTATGTATCGGTCGCCGAGCGCGGCACCTCAGTTGGGTTCGTCGGTAGGTAAGGTATATATCGTCCGCAAGTTGCGCGGGGGCAAGTCTAGGTGCTCCCGAGTAAGATTCTCTATTGATAGGAGAAGACATGGCCATCATCAACAAGGGTATGTCCAGGCGTTCGTTCCTCGGCCTCACCGGCAGCGTCGCTGCTGTCGCAGGGCTTGGTCTCACCGGCTGCGGTGGCAGCTCTAGCGACGAGGGTTCCGCTTCCGGTTCCACCGATTCCGCCAACCGTGGCGGCGGCGTGATCACCGCTGGTTCCGCTTACGCTCCGTCCAGCTTCGATCCCGCCAGCACCGGCTCCGCTGTGGGCCTGGGTGCTAACTGGCACGTCGTCGAGGGCCTCTACGGCATCGATTACCACGACTACAGCACCTTCAACGAGCTCGCCACCGACGATCCCAAGTCTGTGGACGACACCACTTTCGAGGTCACCATCCGCAAGGGTGCCAAGTTCTCCGATGGCACCGAGGTCACCGCTGACGATGTTGTCGCCTCCTACACCGCTTGTGCCGCTTCCGCTACCTATGCTCCGTTCTTCCAGCCCTTCGAGTCCATCGAGGCCAAGGACGCCAGCACCGTGACGGTCAAGACCAAGGTCCCCAACTTCTCCCTGCTCAAGGATCGTCTGGCCATCGTCCGCGTTACCCCGGCCACTCAGACCGAGGAGGATCGCGCCAAGCAGCCGATCGGCTCCGGCCCCTGGATGTACGACTCTATCTCCGATACCGAGATTACCCTGGTTCCCAATCCTGAGTACAACGGTGAGTATGCTGCCGAGGATAAGAAGATCCAGTACAGCATCCTGACCGACCCCACCGCTCGCGTTACCGCTCAGCAGGAGGGCTCCACGCTCGTTATGGAGCTCGTTACCGCTGACGCCGTCGACCAGCTTGAGAGCGCCGGCTGCAAGATCGATAACGTTCAGGGTTTCGGCACCCGCTTCATCATGTTCAACGTCGCCAAGGAGCCTTGGAACAACGTCAAGGTCCGTCAGGCTGTCATGTATGCGCTCGACACCGAGAAGATGGTCAGCAACACCTTCGCCGGCCTTGCCACCGCTGCCAGCTGCTACCTGCCCAAGAGCTTCACCAACTATCATGAGGCTTCCACGGTGTACAAGACCGACGCCAAGAAGGCTAAGAAGCTCATCGAGGAGTCTGGCATCACCCCGGGTGCCATCACCCTGCGCACCACCGACAACGAGCAGATTAAGGGCATGGCCGCCCAGGTCAAGAACGACCTCGACGCTCTCGGCTTCGATGTGACCATCCAGACCGATACCTCGCCGGCCACCTACGCTGCCATCGACGGCGGCGAGGCCTACGATATCCTCCTTGCCCCTGGCGATCCTTCCTGCTTCGGCGCCGACCCCGACCTGCTGCTCAACTGGTGGTACGGCGACAACGTCTGGATGCAGACCCGTTGCCCGTGGAAGGAGTCCGCTGAGTGGCAGAAGCTCCACAGTCTCATGGACGAGGCTCTTGCCGCCGAGGGCGACGAGCAGCAGAAGAAGTGGAACGAGTGCTTCGACATCATTGCCGACAACGCCGTTCTGTACCCCGTTGTCCACGTCAAGACCGTCTCCGCTTCTTGGGACGATCCGTCCACTGCGCCCAACGGCGAGGCCCTCGATGGCTTCAAGGGCATCGGCACGACGAGCATGTCCTTCAGGGGCGTTGCGACCGTCAAGGCGTAAGACTCGCTTGAGTCTGTATGCAGGATGTCGGTCGTTGGGACCGTATCCTCATAGTTGAAACAAAGACCCGGGCGGCAACGATGTCGCTCGGGTCTTGTAATGAGTATCCGTACTCATATACCAGTTGGTCCTACCGACAAAAGAAAGGGGAGAGAACGTGAACAACTTGCTACGTTTGATTGGAAGGCGTCTCGTGGCGCTGCCGATCATGGCATTGGGCGTCACCGTCCTGGTGTTCTTCCTTATGTCGTTCTCCAAGACCGACCCCGCCTACACGGCGTTGGGTGACGGTGCCTCGCCCGAGGCGGTCGCCGAGTACCATGAGAAGTATGGTCTGGACGACCCCTGGCCCGTGCGCTACGTGCGCTATATGGGCGATTTGATTCATGGCGACATGGGCACCTATGGTGCTGCTCGCAACTCCGTTGCCAAGCGCATCTCCACGGCCCTGCCCGTTACGATGCAGCTGACCTTCATCGGTCTTGCCATCGGTGCGGTCGTTTCGTTTTTGCTCGGCGTCATCGCGGCACTGTATCGCGACAAATGGCCGGACCAAGTGATCCGCGTCTTTTCCATTGCCGGCTTGGCAACCCCGTCGTTCTGGCTTGCCGTTCTGTTGATCCTGCTGTTCTCTTCCTACCTTAAGGTGCTTCCGGCATCGGGTGCTCTGCCTCACTTCACCACGAATCCGGTTGGCTATCTGGGACGTATGATCATGCCCGCTATCGCCTTGGCATTTCCGCTGACGGGCCAGATGACTCGTATCGTGCGTACCGCCATGGTCGAGGAGCTCGACAAGGACTATGTCCGTATGGCTCGTGGCGCCGGCGTTCCCGAGAAGGTCGTCGTCGGCATCAACGTTCTTCGCAATGCGCTGATCACCCCGGTCACCACCCTCGGTCTTAAGATCGGTTACCTCATGGGCGGCGCCGTCGTCATCGAGGTTATCTTCAACCTCCCCGGCATGGGCACCGCGATTCTGCAGGGCGTTCAGGGCAACGAGGCGAACCTGGTTCAGGGCGTCGTCATCGTCGTTGCTCTCGCCTTCATCATCATCAACATCGTGGTTGACATGCTCTACCTGCTCATCAACCCGCGCATCAGGACGGTGTAGATTATGGTAAAGATTCGAGAGAAGCAAACCGAGCAGCTCGAGAAGGCTGCCTCCAAGGGGCTCAAGCTCGGTGGCTGGAAGAAGATGACGCTGTCTTCTAAGATTGCCGCCGTCGTGCTGGTGCTGGTCGCCCTGACTGCGATTCTGGCGCCCCTTCTTGCCCCCTATAGCCCGGTCGAGATCTTTACGGCTCGCCAGGCTCCCGGCAACGGATTTATCTTCGGTACCGACGATAAGGGTCGCGACATTCTGTCGCGTATGCTCTACGGTGGTCGTTACTCGCTGATTATCGGCTTTGGCGCCACTGCCATGGCTCTGGTCTGCGGCTCGGTCGTGGGCGCTCTTGCAGCGGTTTCGCGCAAGGCCGTCTCCGAGACGATCATGCGTATCCTGGACATCATCATGTCCATCCCGGGCATCGCCCTCGCGGCCGTCTTCGTTTCCATCCTGGGCAACTCCGTGCCGTCGATCATCTTCGCCATCGGCTTTATGTACACTCCGCAGATTGCCCGTATCGTGCGCGCCAACATCGTGTCCGAGTACGGCGAGGACTATGTCCGCGCGGTCATCGTTTCCGGCGCCAAGGCTCCGTGGATTTTGATCAAGCATGTTCTGCGTAACTGCATC
This sequence comes from uncultured Collinsella sp., assembly GCA_959028445.1. Taxonomy (GTDB): domain Bacteria; phylum Actinomycetota; class Coriobacteriia; order Coriobacteriales; family Coriobacteriaceae; genus Collinsella. Next base: position 20,979 of record CAUFRY010000013.1, read on the forward strand.
GCCCCGATCATGGTCTTCACCGTTACCCTGGTCGCCGACGCCATCATCTTCGAGGCCTCGCTGACCTTCATCGGCGCTGGTATTCAGGAGCCCACCGCTACCTGGGGCAACATCCTCGCCGACGCCCGCGGCGGCGTGCTTGCCGGCCGTTGGTGGCAGGCGCTGTTCCCGGGTCTGGCCATCATGATCACCTGCCTGGCGCTCAACATCCTCTCCGAGGGCATTACCGACGCCATGGCCGCTGCTCCCTCCGCCGCCCTGGATCCGACCGATTCCTCCAAGCGTCGCGAGGCCGACCTGCTGGTCTCCGACCCCGTTCGCGCCTACAAGGAGCAGGCCCAGTCCCTCTCCGCTCGCCTTGGCGCCCTGCGCGATGTCGAGCTCAAGCGTGACGATCGCCATGTGCCCGACGAGTCTGTCGAACCGATTCTCTCGGTCCGTGACTTCTGCATCCAGTTTGAGCATCACGGTGATATCAACGTCGTCGACCATGTCAACTTTGACGTCCGTCCTGGTCAGACCATGGGCCTGGTGGGCGAGTCCGGTTGCGGTAAGTCCATCACCACGCTGGCCATCATGGGCCTGACCGATGAGGACGAGCACCTTTCCGGCGAGGTCCTCTGGGAGGGCCGTGACCTGCTCAAGATGAGCAAGAAGGAGTGGTTCGGCCTGCGCGGTACCGATATCGCCATGGTCTATCAGGACGCCCTGTCCTCGCTCAACCCCTCCATGCTTATCTCTGCCCAGATGAAGCAGCTCACCAAGCGCGGCGGAACCCGCAGCGCCGAGGAGCTCCTGGAGCTCGTCGGCCTCGATCCCAAGCGCACGCTCGAGAGCTATCCGCACGAGCTCTCCGGCGGCCAGCGTCAGCGTGTCCTGATCGCTATGGCCCTTACCCGCGACCCCAAGCTGGTCATCTGCGACGAGCCCACGACCGCTCTGGACGTTACCGTCCAGAAGCAGGTTATCAAGCTGCTCAACGATCTTCAGGCCAAGCTCGGCTTTGCCATGATCTTTGTTTCGCATGACCTGGCTCTGGTCGCCGAGGTTGCCCATAACATCACGGTTATGTACGCCGGTCAGGTTATCGAGCAGGCACCCACCAAGGAGCTGCTCACTAACCCGATCCACGAGTACACCCGCGGTCTTCTGGGTTCCGTTCTGTCCATCGAGAGCGGTTCGGGCCGCCTGCACCAGGTGCCCGGCGCCGTTCCGAGCCCGCGCGATTTCCCCAAGGGCGATCGCTTCGCGCCCCGCTCGAGTCATCCGCGCATTGGCCTGGACACCCGTCCGGTCTTCAAGCGCGTGCCCGGCACCGAGCACTTCTATTCCGAGCTCCCCGATGAGGTGCTCAAGGCAAATGGTTTGACCCCTCACGCGGAGGTGATGTAGATGAGCGAGACCGCAGTCAACGGCGTCGAGCCGATCATCTTCCTTGATGACGTCCACGTCACCTTTAGGACCCGTACCGGCTCGATTCTGCACCCCAACCTGGTTCACGCCGTCCAGGGTGTAACGATTAAGCTCATGCCCGGTCAGACGATCGGCATCGTCGGCGAGTCCGGTTGCGGTAAGTCCACCACCGCCAACGTCATGTGCGGCCTGCAGGCCCCCACGAGCGGCAAGGTCTACTTTAAGGGCAAGGACGTTACCAAACGTACCGCCGAGGACCGTCGCCACATGGGTCGCGTCATCTCGGTCGTGTTTCAAAACCCGGCCACGGCGCTCAACCCCCGCATGGTCGTTCGCGAGCAACTGCTCGACCCCATGCGCGTCCACAACCTGGGTACCGAGGCCGAGCAGGAGAAGCGCGTCAAAGAGCTCCTGGAGCTCACCGGTCTGCCCAGCTCCGCCGCCGAGGTTCTTCCCGGTCAGCTTTCGGGCGGCCAGCGCCAGCGCGTCGCAATTGCCCGTGCCCTGTCGCTGAACCCCGATGCCATCATCGCCGACGAGCCCACCTCGGCTCTGGACGTTTCGGTCCGCGCGCAGATTCTGAACCTGCTGACCGACCTTAAGAAGGAGCTCGGCCTGGCCATGGTGTTCATCAGCCATGACATCCAGACGGTCCGCTATATCTCTGACGACATCATCGTTATGAATGGCGGCAAGATCGTCGAGCAGGGCGAGGCCAAGCAGGTCTTCCAGCATCCCCAGGACCCCTACACCAAGATGCTGCTCGGCGCTGCGCCGTCGCTGCTGCACCCCAAGCTCGGCGAATAGCCTCGCTTTCCCTCCCGTGCGCCCGGTTCCCTTGCCGGGCGCACCTCCGTTGCGATTTCGAAAGGTTGGGTTCACGAGCCATGCCAAGTGCTCAGGAGCTACAACATCAATTTGGTGAATATCGAGGCGCCATGCCCCGTCCATCAGATTTCGATCTCTTTTGGAAGGATCGCATGGCCGAGGCCGACGCCGTCGGGCTTGACTATGCGATCGACACGGCATCGGTCACCGATGCCGCGACCTGCCAACTTTTCGACCTCTGGTATACCGGCATGTGTGGCGCTCGCCTGCATGCCAAGTACCTTAAACCCGTCTCGGACGAGCCCGTGCCATTGGTGCTTCAGTTCCATGGGTATCCGGGTGCAAGCCGCAGCTGGTTTGAGCAGGCGTCGTTTGCGGGCATGGGCATGGCACTCATCGCCCTCGACTGCCCCGGCCAAGGAGGTCCCTCCGAGGACATTGGTGGATTTGAGGGCACAACGGTTGCCGGGCATATCGTCGCCGGCATCGACGGCGACCCGGCCAACCTCTACTATGTCCGCTTGCACCAAGATATTCGCATCCTGTGCCGTATTGTTCGCGAGCTCGAGGGTATCGATCTTTCCCGTGTGTTTGTGAACGGCGCGTCGCAGGGTGGTGGTTTGGGCATTGCGACCTGTGCGCTTAACAGCGAGCTTATCAATCGTGCCGCCATCCTCTATCCCTTCCTGTCAGATTTCCGCCTAGTCTGGGATTTGGATGCAGACGACATTGCCTACGAGGGCCTGCGCTATTGGTCTCGCTGGTTTGACGAGGACTCGACTCGTATTGACGAAGCCTATGCCAAGCTGGCGTACTTCGATTCCAAGAACTTTGCCCCTATGGTCAAATGCCCCGTGCTGTTTGGCACCGGCACAGCCGATATCGTCTGCCCGCCAGCGACGCAGTTTGCGGTCTATAACAACCTGACCTGCGAAAAGCGTCATGAGTTCTTTGAAGGCTTTGGCCACGAGGAGATTCAGGATTTTGACGATCTGATCATTCCGTTTTTCTGCAAGGGAGGGGAGGCTCATGTCTAAGTGCGAGAGCAATGTTAATGAGCTGATTGTCCCCGGGCTCGTGGGAATTCCTGGAACGGTTTCGTCAAGGCTCGCAGAATATCGGGACTGGCGCGGTGATGTCCAAGCAGATGTTTCTGATTTAGAGACATGCGCTTCGAATCTTGAGATTCAAGGCCTGGCCATTACGGCGATTGACTTTGTTAACCCCTGCGCCCGTTACTCGGAGGTCTCCTTTGAGCTCGGTGACGATGCGATTCACGCTCGTTTGATCGAGCCTGTCGGTCGTGCCCGAGTGTCTGAGCGCGTGCCGCTGTGCCTGATGTTCCACGATATCGATCGGCCTGTGCGCGGCTGGCATCACATGACGAGATTTGTCGCCATGGGGTATGCCGTCCTCGCGCTGGATGACGATGTTGCTGGTGCGGACGACCTGCAGCGGGGGATTTCTTCGCCCGCTTTTGTCGAGCGCGTCCGTTGGGGTTGCGCGCTGGCGAAGGTGGCGCGCAATCTTGATGGCATGGACCCCGACCGCATCTTTGCATGGGGCGAGGGTCTAGGCGGCGGAGTCGCGCTGGCGGTTTCTGCTCTGGACGAGCGGGGTCTCGCCTGCACGGCGGTTGCCAATCCGCTTCCTGGCGGCCTCGAGGCGCTGTCGTCTCGGGTGCGCGGATCGGTGCTCATGGGCACATCGCTCATGGATACCGTGAGCGATCCCAAGGATCAGTTTGCCGTATTCAACGGTCTTGAGTGTGACCGGAGACATATCATCTATGCCAAATACGCTCACGAGCGCATCAATGCGTTCGAAAACGAAGTCGTCGACTTTTTTAACCAAACGTTCTACTCGTGTTCTTTGGCCTAGACGGCCTGGACACTGCCAACAAGAGTGGGCGGCATAGGGCTGCCCACCAGACAACTAAGGAGATTCTTGTGGCAACTCAGAAATTCACCGGCGTTATCCCTCCCGTCGTTGTTCCCGATACCGAAGACCACCAGCTCGATGTTGCCTCCTTTGAGCGCAGCATCAACCGCATGATCGATGCCGGCGTCGATGGCTTGTTCTTCCTGGGCTCCTCGGGCGAGGTCGTCTTCTCCACCGACGAGCGTCGCCGTCAGATCATCTCCGAGGCCGTCCGTATCGTCGACCACCGTGTGCCTGTTCTGGTCGGCATCATCGACACCGAGACCGAGCGCATGATCGAGCACGGTAAGGTCGCCCAGGAGCTGGGCGCTGATGCCCTCGTCGCCACCTGCCCGTTCTATGCCCTGCAGGGCATGACCGAGGTCGAGGAGCACTTCCGCATCCTGCACGATGAGCTCGACCTGCCCATCTTTGCCTATGACATTCCCGTCTGCGTTCACACCAAGCTCCCCTGGAAGCTCCTTGCCAAGCTCGGCGCCGAGGGCGTTCTGGCCGGTGTCAAGGATTCCTCGGGTGATGACATCTCGTTCCGCTACCTCGTTCAGGAGAACGAGAAGAACGGCCATCCGATGAGCATTCTCACCGGCCACGAGGTTGTTGTCGACGGCGCCTACCTCGGTGGCGCCGACGGTTCCGTCCCGGGTCTCGCCAACGTTGAGCCCGAGGGCTACGTGCGTCAGTGGAAGGCCGCTCAGGCTGGTGACTGGGCTACCGTCAAGGCCGAGCAGGATCGCCTCAATGAGATTTCGCACATCTGGGATGTCACCTCGGGCGTCCAGGGCTATGCCGGTGGCGTCGGCGCCTTCAAGACCGCTATGAACCTCATGGGTATCTTCGACAGCCCGACCATGCCGCGCCCGGTGAAGGCCATGACCGGCGAGAACGTCGAGGCGATTAAGAAGGTCCTCCAGGACAACGGTCTCCTGTAAAGCTTCCCCAGGCACCCGATCTTGGGGCTCAAGTGGTCGGGCGTGACCCATTAGGTCAACGCCCGACCACTTTCACCCCAACCTCGGGCACCTGGGAAACCTTTACTGAGTTGCGGCGATAACACCGCCTTCATTTCCTGTAGTTGTTTTTATCTCCTAAGGAGAGCGACATGGAGAACAAGTACGTCTGCTCTGTCGATATCGGCGGAACTAAGATCGCGACTGCCATCATGGAGTACCCGGCTGACGGTAGTGTGCCCCATCCTGTTTTTGAGGCCGAGGTTCCCACCGAGGCCCAAGAGGGCGGCGAGGCCGTCTTCCAACGTATCGAGGCGTCCATCAAGGCTGCTCTCGAGACGAATCCCGATGTCGAGGTCCTTGGCGTCGGCATCGGTGCCGCCGGCGTCGTCGATCCCAAGACGGGCGCCATCGCGTATGCCAACGAGATCATGCCCGGCTGGTCCGGCGTTCAGTTGGGGCCGCGCCTGCGCGAGGACCTCGGTCTTCCCGTTGCCGTCGTAGGCGACGTGCAGGCTCATGCTCTGGGTGAGGCCCACTGGGGCGTCGGCAAGGGCAAGTTCTCCGTCTTGTGTCTTGGCATCGGTACGGGCATCGGCGGCGCATATGTCGAGAACGGCCGCGTGATGCAGGGCTTCCATGGTGCTGCCGGCCATATGGGTCACATCGAGTGCTCGGCTGCCGCTGGCATTCCCTGTGCCTGCGGGCGTTCCGGCCATCTTGAATCGGTTGCTTCGGGCACTTCCATTGGTCGAATGTACGATGAGCGCTTTGGTCGCGTCGACCCCAGCCGTCCTTCGGTCGGTCGCGATGTGAACGACCTGTGCCGTGCGGGCGACGCAAAGGCGACCGAGGTCATCCATGACGCCGGCTTTGCGCTGGGTGCCAGCTTGGGCTCGCTCGCTAACATCCTGGACCCTGAGGTCATCGTGCTTTCGGGCGGCGTGATTCACCAAGGTCCCGATTGGCGTTCACAGACGTGGAAGGATTCGGTGCACGAGGGCTATGCCAGCCAGGCGCTCGATCCGCTTCAGGACACGCCGATCCTCATCGGCTCTCTGGAGGGCGATGCTCCGCTCATCGGTGCCGCTGAGCATCTTCTTGCCTCGTTGAAATAAACATAGCTACCAAGTGCGCCTTCTGAGGTGCCGCAGATTGACGTGAAAGAGGAGCGAAGCGTACTTCGGTACGCGAGCGACGGTTTGAACGTCAAGGTGCGGTGTCTCAGAAGGCTGTTTTTGAGAAAGGTTGAGTCGAACATGACCGTTGATCCTTTGATCCAGTCCCTGAAGGGCAAGCTCGTCGTGAGCGTTCAGGCGTATATGGGCGAGCCGCTTCGTACGCCTGAGACCATGGCTCAAATGTCTCGCGCTTGCGAGCTCGGCGGCGCCGCCGCCATTCGCTGCCAGGGCCTTGCCGACATTGCCGCCATTAAGGGTCGCTGTGAGGTTCCTGTTATCGGCCTGTGGAAGGATGGGCACGAGGGCGTTTACATCACGCCGACGCTGCGCCACGCTCGCGCCTGCGTTGCTGCGGGTGCCGATATCGTGGCGATCGACGCCACCGATCGTCCGCGTCCCGATGGCAAGACCGTCGAAGATACTTTCCGTCCGCTGCACGAGGAGGGCGTGCTCCTGATGGCCGACTGTGCCACCATCGAGGATATTCGTCGTGCTGTCGACATGGGCTTCGACCTGGTGTCCACCACGCTGTCTCATGGTGTTGCCGCCATCGACTGCACCATGGCCGATGGCCCCGATCTGCCGCTCCTGCGTCAGGCGACCGAGGAATTCCCCGGCCTTCCCATCATTTGCGAGGGTCGCGTGCATACGCCCGAGGAGGCTCGCGCCGCGATCGATGCTGGCGCCTGGGCCGTTGTCGTCGGCACCGCCATCACGCACCCCACGAGTATTACGAGTTGGTTCAAGGCTGCGCTTGAGGCGTAAGACAGGTCTCGTATCCGCTCGGGGCGGTATACTCAATATAGGCAATTGACCGCGCGGGATCCGGGTTGCTGGGTCCCGCGCTTGTTTTCGGGAGGCAACACATGCAAAAGGGAGATGCCATGGATGCGGCGGAGCGCTCGGAGCGCATCCCCGATATCGTCATCATCACCGGAATGTCCGGATCAGGCCGCACGCAGGCCATGCACGTGTTCGAGGACATGGGCTATTTTTGCATCGATAACCTGCCTCCGCGTCTCATCGCCCAGCTTGCCGAGCTCGTCGGCATCAATACGGGCGTGGGCAGGCATCTCGCCGTCACCTGCGATTTGCGTAGCCAGGGACTGTTTGACGAGTTGCTCGATGCGGTCGCCGCTCTCGAAGAGCGCGAGATGAGCTGCGACATCGTGTTCCTGGAGGCTTCTGACGAGGTGCTGATTCGTCGCTACAGCGAAAATCGCCGCCGTCATCCCATTGCCAAGCCGGGGGAGACTACGGCCGATGCCATTCAGCGCGAGCGCCTTCAGCTGCAGGGCGTGCGCGACCGAGCCGATATGATTATCGACACGAGCCGTCTGCGCACCTCTGCGCTGCGCAACAAGCTGCGTATGGCATTTTCCGAGCTGTCCGACCAGCAGCTTATGGATGTCCACGTGTTCTCGTTTGGCTTTAAGCACGGCATGCCCGTCGAAGCGGATATTATGATCGACGTCCGCTTCCTGCCCAATCCGTTCTACGATCCCGAGATGCGCACGATGACCGGTCTCGATAAAAAGGTCTCCGATTTTGTTCTGGACCATCCCAAGACGCAGGAGTTTTGGAAGGCTTGGACACAGCTGCTCGATACGGTCATGCCCGGTTATATCGCGGAGGGTAAGCCGCAGCTTTCTATCGCCATCGGCTGCACGGGCGGCCAGCACCGCAGCGTTGCCATTGCCGAGGCCACGGCCCGTTACCTGGAAGGCGCTCAGTATCATGTGAGCATCTCCCACCGCGACCTGTCGCGCGCCAACACGAAGGCATAGGCCTGCATGTCGTTTACCGCTGAGGTGCGCGACGAGCTTGCGCGCTGCGAACCCGAATGTGAATACTGCGACTTGTCGACGCTTGCCGCCCTCACGCGCGTGAGCGGTACGCTCTCGCTTACCGGCTCTGGGCGGTATCGTTTGACGGTTGCGACTGAGACGGGAGCCGTCGCGCGCACGATGATCACGCTGACGCATCGTATCCTTAAGCTCAAAACGGAGTTCACCGTCCGTAAATCTGTATTGCATAAGGTTCGAAACTACCTCATCACCTTGCCTGATCAGCCAGACCTGGATAAGGCCTTGGTTCTGCTGGGTATCCTCGAACGTAGGGGAGGACTTGTCGCCGGCGTACCCCGACATATCGTTGCCCGTCCTTGCTGTAGACTTGCCTATATCCGCGGCGCGCTCATCGCGGGCGGCTTCGTGGCCGATCCACGCGGCGATTTTCATTTGGAGATTGCTGTGCAGGGCGAGCAATATGCCAAGGGGCTTTGCGATCTGTTGGAGCAGATTGGGGTCCATGCTCGTGTTAATGCACGGCGGGGGTCATATGCCGTGTACATTAAGAGCGCCGAGGAAATCGAGCATCTATTAAAGCTGATTGGCGCCAAGCGCAGCGTTGCCGAGATTGAGGAGGCGCGCGCGGTCAAGTTGGTTAAGAACGATGTGAACCGTCGCGTGAACGCCGAGCTCGCCAACCAGACCAGAAGCGCCGGTGCCGCCCAACATCAGCTTGCGCTTATCGATGAGCTCGAGCAGCGTGGCCTTCGTGATGCGCTTCCGGATGCCTTGGCGGTCTTTTGCGACCTGCGCGAGCGCTATCCCGATCTGTCGCTGCGTGATTTGGGGGAGATGGCTGACCCTCCCTTGTCGAAGTCGGCCCTCTACCATCGTGTTTTACGGCTTGAAAAGCTCATTGAAGCAAACAGGTAGTTTGAAGTAACGACTTATATATGGATTTAGCTGCTATTTTAGTATTTAAAACGTTTTAACGTAAATTTGATTTTCAATTTCGAGCATTCTCGTGAAATTCAAGTCAAAAAAAAGGTATATTAGGCGAGTGGTTAGTTTGTGGGCCTCAACGGCGGGCGCTGTAGCTCGCGGGGGCCTTACGAAAGGAGACACAATGGCAGTAAAGGTTGCTATTAACGGCTTCGGTCGCATCGGTCGTCTGGCTTTCCGTCAGATGTTCGGTCATGAGGGCTCCGAGATCGTCGCTATCAACGACCTCACCTCTCCCGATATGCTCGCTTACCTGCTGAAGTACGACTCCACGCAGGGCAACTACGCTCGCGATCACGAGGTCGTTGCTGGCGAGGATTCCATCACCGTTGACGGCAAGGAGATCAAGATCTACAAGGAGGCCGACGCTAACAACCTGCCTTGGGGCGACCTTGACGTCGACGTCGTTCTCGAGTGCACCGGCTTCTACACCAGCAAGGCTAAGGCTCAGGCCCACATCAACGCTGGCGCCAAGAAGGTCGTCATCTCCGCTCCGGCCGGCAGCGATCTGCCCACCATCGTGTACAACGTCAACCATGAGACGCTGACCGCTGAGGACAACATCATCTCCGCTGCTTCCTGCACCACCAACTGCCTCGCCCCGATGGCCAAGGGTCTGAACGACTTCGCTCCCATCGTGTCCGGCATCATGACCACCATCCACGCCTTCACCGGCGACCAGATGCCGCTCGACGGCCCGCAGCGCAAGGGCAACTTCCGTCGCTCCCGCGCCTGCTCCGAGAACATCGTCCCGAACACCACGGGCGCTGCCAAGGCCATCGGCCTGGTTCTCCCCGAGCTCAACGGTAAGCTCATCGGTGCCGCCCAGCGCGTCCCGACGCCGACCGGCTCGCTGACCAACCTCTACGCCGTCGTTGACAAGAAGGTCACCGTCGACGAGGTCAACGCTGCCATGAAGGCCTACGCCGAGACCATCCCCGAGACCTTCGCCTACAACGAGGACCAGATCGTCTCCCGCGACATCGTCGGCGAGACCCACGGCTCCATCTTCGACGCCACCCAGACCATGTGCTCTGACCTCGGCAACGGCCAGACCCTCGTTCAGGTCACCTCTTGGTACGACAACGAGAACTCCTACACCTCTCAGATGGTCCGCACCATCAAGTACTTCGAGAAGTTCGTTGCTTAATTTAGCTTTTAGCGAATAGCTCGTTGAGCGTCTAAAGAAGGGCGCGGCCTTATAGGGCTTACACCCTAGGGTCGCGCCCTTTTTATAAGAAATCGTCTGCCGTAATGGGAGGCAGACACGTACGAAAGGTAGAAGCAAACATGGCCTTTACCAAGAAGACCGTCCGCGACATCGATGTCGACGGAAAGCGCGTTCTCGTCCGCGTTGACTTTAACGTGCCTATCAAGGATGGCGTCGTTGGCGACACCACCCGTATCAAGGCTGCCCTGCCCACCATCAACTACCTCGTTGAGCACAACGCTCGCGTCATCCTCATGAGCCACCTCGGCCGTCCCGAGGGCACCGGCTTCCAGCCCGAGCTGTCCCTCGAGCCCGTCGCCAAGAAGCTCGCTGAGCTCTCTGGTCTCGACGTTGCCTTTGTCGCCGACACCTACGGCGAGAAGGCTGCTGAGGCTGTCGCCGCCGTCGAGCCGGGCAAGGTTCTCGTTCTCGAGAACGTCCGTTTTGACAAGCGTGAGAAGAAGAACGATCCCGAGATCGCCAAGAAGCTCGCTTCCTATGGTGACGTCTTCGTTCTCGATGCCTTCGGCACCGCTCACCGCGCCCAGGGTTCCGTCGTGGGCCCCGCCGCTTACCTGCCTGCCGTCGCCGGCTTCCTGCTCGAGAAGGAGGTCGACACGCTGACCGGCATCTTCGCCGAGCCCGAGCGTCCCTTCGTCGCCATCGTCGGCGGTTCCAAGGTTTCCTCCAAGATCGGCGTTCTCGATCACCTCATCGACTCCGCTGACACCCTGATTATCGGTGGCGGCATGGCCTACACCTTCTTCCTGGCTCAGGGCCTGTCCGTTGGTCAGTCCCTCAAGGAAGAGGACTGGGTCGAGCGCGCCGGCGAGATGCTCAAGAAGGCCGAGGAGAAGGGCGTCAAGATCCTGCTCCCCATCGACAACCGCGTTGCCGATCACTTTGGCGAGGACGCTGTCCCCGAGGTTGTCGCTTCCGACGCTATCCCCGACGATCGTGAGGGCATGGACATCGGCCCCAAGACCGAGGAGCTCTACGCCGAGGCCGTCAAGGGCGCCAAGACCGTGTTCTGGAACGGCCCCATGGGCGTCTTCGAGTTCGACAACTTCGCTCACGGCACCCAGGCTATCGCCGAGGCTGTTGCCGAGGCCGACTGCACCTCGATCATCGGCGGTGGCGACTCTGTCGCAGCTGTCAACAAGTTCAACCTGGCCGACAAGATGAGCTGGATCTCCACCGGTGGCGGCGCTTCCATGGAGCTCGTCGAGGGTAAGGCCCTGCCCGGAGTGGAGGCGCTTCTCGATGCCTAATCGCACCCTTCTTATCGCTGGTAACTGGAAGATGAACAACGACGTCGCCGAGGCTGCCAAGCTCGCCGACGAGCTGGCTCAGGCTCTGCCCGAGGTTCCGGCTGGCGTCGAGGTGCTCGTCTGCCCTCCGACCATCGACATCACCACGGTTCATGACCGCATTCAGGCTGCCCCCATCGCCCTCGGTGCACAGAACGTGTACTGGGAGGCCAAGGGTGCCTTCACCGGCGAGTCCTCTTGCGACATGCTCAAGTCCGCTGGCTGCACCTACTGCATCATCGGTCACTCCGAGCGTCGCGACTACTTCCACGAGACCGACGAGGATCAGAACAAGAAGGCCAAGGCTCTCGTTGCCGCCGGTCTTGTTCCCGTCTTCTGCTGCGGCGAGTCCCTCGAGGTCCGCGAGGCTGGCACCTATGTCGAGCACGTCGTGAACCAGGTCAAGGCTGGCCTTGCTGGCCTTGAGATCACCTGCCCCAAGCAGGTCGTCGTCGCCTACGAGCCCATCTGGGCCATCGGCACCGGCAAGACCGCTACTGCCGAGGACGCTCAGGAGGTCTGCGGCGCTATCCGTGAGACCCTCAAGGAGATGTTCGGCGAGGAGCTCGCCGACGGCATCCGCGTTCTCTACGGCGGTTCCGCCAAGCCCGGCAACATTGCCGAGCTCGTCGCCAAGCCCGACGTTGACGGCGCCCTCGTGGGCGGCGCTTCGCTCAAGGCTGCCGACTTCGCCTCTATGGTCGTCAAGGCAGGCGAGTAGGACATATGGCACAGCGTCATCTTCCTGCACTCCTGATCATCATGGATGGTTGCGGCCTTGCTCCGGCCGATGGCGAGAACGCCGTCGCCGCTGCCAAGACGCCCTTCCTTGATAGCCTGTACGAGAAGTACCCCCACACCACGCTCGGCGCTTCGGGCGAGGACGTGGGTCTTCCCGATGGCCAGATGGGTAACTCCGAGGTGGGTCACCTCAACATCGGTGCCGGACGCATCGTGTTCCAGGAGCTTTCGCGCATCAACAACGCCATCAAGGACGGCTCCATCGCCAAGAACGAGGTTTTTGTCAAGGCTATGGACGATGTCAAGGCCGAGGGCAAGACTCTCCACCTCATGGGCCTTATGAGCCCTGGCGGTGTTCATTCTCACATGAACCACGTCGAGGCTCTGGTCAAGATGGCTGCCGAGCACGGTGTCAAGACCGTTCGCGTCCACGCCTTCATGGATGGCCGCGACGTCGACCCGCAGTCCGGTGCTGGCTACATGAGCGAGTTCTGCGCCTTCCTGGCCAAGATTTCCGAGGAGACCGGTTGCGACGCTCGCGTCGCCACCGTCTCGGGTCGTTATTGGGCGATGGACCGCGACAACCGTTGGGAGCGCATCCAGCGCGCCTACGACGTCATGGTCAACGCGTCCGATGCTGATACCGACCCCGTTGCCGGTATCAAGGCCTACTACGAGAAGGACCCGCGCGGCGACGAGTTCGTCGAGCCCTTCGCTGCCCACAACGAGGGCATTCACGAGGGCGACGCGGCCATCTTCTTCAACTTCCGTCCCGACCGCGCTCGTCAGATGACCCGCGTGTTCACGGACAAGGAGTTCGACGGCTTTGAGCGCGAGCAGATCAAGCTTTCGCACTTTGTGACGATGACCGAGTACGATCCGACGTTTGACGTCGAGGTCGCCTTCCCCAAGACGTTCCCCGAGAACGTCCTGGCCGACGTTATCGCCGCCAATGGCCTGAAGCAGCTGCACACTGCCGAGACCGAGAAGTACGCCCACGTGACGTTCTTCCTCAACGGTGGCATCGAGGAGCCCAAGGAGGGCGAGGAGCGCGTGCTCGTCGCTTCCCCCAAGGTCGCTACCTACGATCTGCAGCCCGAGATGAGCGCTCCCAAGGTTACCGAGAAGCTCGTCGCCGCCATCAACGAGGATCGCGCTGATTTCTACATCGTGAACTTCGCGAACTGCGACATGGTTGGTCACACCGGTGTCTTCGACGCTGCCGTTAAGGCTGTCGAGGCTGTTGACGATGCCCTGTCCAAGGTTGTCCCGGCGATTCTCGCCAAGGGCGGCTTTGCACTGATTACCGCCGACCACGGCAACGCCGATCACATGTTTGACGTTGCTTCCGACGGTTCCAAGCATCCGTTTACGGCTCACACCACCAACCGCGTGCCGTTCATCATCGTTGATGAGAAGGCACAGCTCACCGGTATCGAGGACGGCCGTCTTTCCGATATCGCTCCGACCATGCTCACCATGGCTGGTATTGAGCCTTCCGCCGAGATGACGGGTCGCGTGCTCGCCACCGAGGCCTAAGAGAAAACTCCAAGCGTTTTCTTGCAGGGGGTTGCCCATATTTGGGCAACCCCCTTTTTGGTATTTCTGCCATTTCCGCACCGTCCCCGAGTGGCAGGTAGGGGAGAGCGGGGGATTGTGGTACAGTACTAGAGTTTGAATTGTTCTATTAAGGAGCTTATCTATGGGTCCGTTCCAGATTCTTCTGTTTGTCGTTTGGGCTGTTTCTGCCGTGGCGCTGACGATTCTCGTCCTGATGCATTCCGGTAAGGGTACCGGCGTTTCGGATATGATCGCTAGCTCGCTGTATAACTCCAGCTCTGCCACAGGCGTTATGGAGCAGAACCTCGACCGCCTGACCGTCATCATGGCTGTCGTGTTTGCCGTGTGCGTCGTGCTATGTATGTTCTTCTTCCCGCAGGGCATCGTGGGCTATTAATCACGAGCTGCATAAGTACTTGAAAAGGGTTCCGCAAGTGCGGGACCCTTTTTTGTTTACATATTTGTAACAGAGTCAAAAATATCACCACATACTTCGCTCAACTAAAGAAATTCTTGACCGTTGACCGGAATCAGGCCCAATTTGTGCATAAAATGCGCTACTGTATTGCAAAACGTTTGGCCTGTTGTGTATAACCAGCCATTGCAGCGGGCGGCGTTTTGATGGTTCGGATCGGATTGTCTCGACATGTGTCCGACTGAACATTTCTTTGTCCTATCTCATAAGGAGGATGGCATGGCTGATTCTATGTTCCACCAGCCCGTTATGGGTCGTCGCGCCTTTGTTGGCGGCACCCTCGCTGCGAGCTCCATGGCTTTTCTTGCCGCATGCGGCAAGAAGGGCGGCGACGCTTCCGGTTCTGAGTCCGGTTCGACGCTGAACTTCTACATCAACAACCCGGTCTGCATCGACCCCTACAATGTCCAGGAGGACCAGGGTACTCAGGTCGAGTACCAGCTCTTTGACGCTCTGACCTCTTATGACGCCGAGAAGGGCGAGATCGTTCCGCTGGCTTGCGAGTCCTTCGAGGCCAACGACGACGCCACCGAGTTCACCTTCAAGATCAAGAAGGCCAAGTTCCACAACGGTGACGACGTTACCTCCAAGTCCTTCAAGCTCGGTTGGGAGCGTCTGGTCAACACCAAGTCGGCCGTCGCTACCGAGTACGGCCCTTCCGAGGTCTCCTATCACCTTTCCATGGTCGAGGGCTATGACGACCTGCTTGCCGGTAACGCTACCGAACTCAGCGGTGTTACCTGCCCCGACGATGAGACCCTTGTCGTCAAGCTGTCTTCCGCTTACGCCGACTTCCCCTTCGTCGCCTCTCACCCGGCTCTGGCCCCGGTTCCCGAGTGCGCCGAGTCCGATGTCAAGAGCTTCTATCTTGCACCGGTCGGTAACGGCCCGTTCATGATGGACGGCAAGTGGGAGGATGGTCAGGAGATCAACCTCAAGAAGTTCGACGATTACTATGGCGACAAGGCCAAGATCGATGGCATCCACTTCCAGGTCATCAAGGACATGGAGACTGCTTACAAGGAGTTCCAGGCCGGTAACCTCGATGTCTGCGACGTTCCCGTCGCTCAGATCGATGCCGCCAAGAAGGATCGCGGCGTGTCCAAGGACGGCTACACCATGGGTGACGGCGAGCGCATGCTGCTCGGCGCCGAGCCTTCCACGTACTATCTGACCTGCAACACCACGGCCGAGCCGTTCAACAACGCCGACCTGCGCAGAGGCATCTCCCTGGCCATCAACCGTGAGGCCATCTGCAAGACCATCTATAAGGGTACCCGTACCCCTGCCGACGGCATTGTTCCTCCGGGCATCGATGGCTACAAGGAGGGCGCATGGGAGTTCTGCGCCTACGATGTCGACAAGGCTAACGAGTACCTCGACAAGGTTGCTCCCGCTGGCGCTAACGGGGATCGTGGCATTAGCGTGACCCTTTCCTACAACCAGGACGGCGGTCACAAGGAGATCATGGAGTCCATCATCGGCGACCTCGCCAAGGTTGGCGTTACCGCTGTCTCCGATACCCCTGAGTGGTCTGCCCTGCTCGAGCAGTATCAGAACTTTAACTATCAGTTCGGTCGTCTGGGTTGGATTGCCGACTACCCGATCATGGACAACTTCCTGTATCCGCTGTTCCACTCCGACTCCCTCGGTGGCGATAACCGCTCCGGTTACAACAACCCCGAGTTCGACGCCAAGGTCGACGAGGCTCGTACTATTGTTGACGACGAGGAGCGCGTCGCTAAGATGCAGGAGGCCGACGCAATGGTCGCTGCCGACTGCCCGATCATCCCGATTATGTTCTACACGCACACCATCGTCGGCTCCGATCGCATCAAGCACCTCTATGTCGATCCGCAGAAGCATGCCGAGCTGGGTACCGCTGAGCTCGCCTAAGAGTTTGCAGCTTCCGTGAGGGTCAAGTATTTACGTAGACCTCATGGGAAACATACAGTTCTCCCTAACCTGGGGTAAACTGGCTGATGGTAATTTTGGGATGCCGGTCTGGCGATCGGCATCCCATTTAGGTTAATCCCTAGATAGGGGAGTGGTATGGGTAAGTACATCGTTAAACGTGTGCTTCAGTTCATCCCGGTGTTTTTGGGCGTTACGCTGATTCTGTTCGCCCTCCAGAATATCGTGCCGGGAGATCCGATCAAGCTGATCGGTGGAGACAAGGCTCTGTCCCCCGAGGTGGAGCTTCAGCTTCGCGTCCGCTATCACCTGGTCCAGTCGGACGAGGACGGCAACGCGATCCTTGACGAGAACGGCGATCCCGTTCAAACGTCGCTCGTGGACCGTTACTTGTATTACATGAACGGCCTGCTTCATGGCGATCTGGGCAATTCGTATCAGCGCAAGCTGCCGGTTACGGATATCTTTGCCCAGAAGTATCCGTATACGATCAAACTTGCCGCGTGCGCCATCGTGCTCGAGGCAATCATGGGTATCGGTGCGGGTATCATTTCGGCGGTAAAGCGTTATTCCTTCTGGGATATTTTGGTAACGCTCACCACGTCGATCCTCGTTGCGGTCCCGGCCTTCTGGCTCGGTATGTTGCTGCAGCTGTTCTTTGGCGTCATCCTCAAGGACGCCACGGGCGGTGCAATCTCCATGCCGATCTCGGGTGCCGGCGGTTCCAGCTCTCAGTATCAGGATTGGATGCACTATGTGCTTCCGACCATTACGCTGGCTTCGGTTTCGACCGCATACGCCGCCCGCATTATGCGCTCGCAGCTGCTTGACGTCATGAACCAGGATTACATCCGTACGGCAAAGGCCAAGGGTCTCTCCAATCGCGCGATCATCGTCAAGCATGCGCTTAAGAATGCACTCATCCCCGTCGTTACCTATATTGGTGTCGACTTTGGCGGCATGCTTTCGGGCGCCATCCTGACCGAGACGGTCTTTAACTGGCCCGGTATCGGCTATGAGGTCTATCGCGCCATTAGCATGCGTGACTGGCCCATCGTTATGGGCGGCGTTACGCTCATCGTTGTCGTCGTCATGGTGATCAACCTGCTCGTCGACATTAGCTATGCATTCCTCGACCCGCGCATCCGCCTTGGCGGTCCGTCGGATAAGGCCTAAGGGAGGTACGTCTCATGCAGGAAACTGATTCTCAGTCTCAGGAGCAGGCTACCGCCACCAAGGCCGCATCTGCTCCCGCCAAGTCCCGCACGCTGTGGGGCGACGCTTTTAAGCGTCTTCGCAAGAACAAGCTCGCCGTTATCGGTGTCTGCTGGATCATCATCGTCGTTTTGGTTGCCCTGACCGCAGATCTGTGGGCTAAGCCCTGGCTCGGTTCGCCGACGGCTTCCGACTCGACCACCATGGCCGAGACGTCGCTGTTGGCTCCGTGTGCAGAGCACCCGTTTGGCACCGACGCCCTTGGTCGCGACATTCTCGTCCGCGTTATCTACGGTGCGCGCGTTTCGCTGTCTGTCGGAATTATGGCCACCGCGATTTCCACGCTGATCGGTCTGGTCATGGGTGCTCTGGCCGGTTTCTACGGCGGCATCTGGGATACGATCATCATGCGCTGTGCGGACATCTTCCTGGCGTTCCCGTACGTGCTGTTCGTTGTCGCCATGATCGCCGTTATCGGCCGCGGTCTTCAGAACGTCTTTATCGCCATCGGTATTCTCGGCTGGCCTTCGATTGCGCGCGTCTTCCGCTCTGCGATCTTGACCGTCAAGGAAAACGACTATGTTGATGCTGCGCGCGCGATGGGTGCATCTGATGCTCGTATCGTCGTGCGTCACATCTTCCCGAACTCCGTCGCCTCCATCGTGGTCTACGCGACCATGAACATTGGTGGCGCCATCCTGACCGAGTCTGCTCTGTCCTTCCTCGGCATGGGCGTTATTCCGCCTACGCCTTCGTGGGGCTCCATGATTCAGGACGGTCAGCAGTATCTGCTGACTGCTCCCTGGATGATGATCATGCCCGGTCTGGCAATTCTCTCGACGGTGCTCGCCTTCACCCTGCTGGGTGACGGTTTGCGCGACGCCCTCGACGTCAAGATGAAGGACGCATAAGGATGAAGAAGAACAAGAACTATGTGGACCTGAAGGACCAGCCGGTTCCCGAGGGCCAGCATCTGCTCGAGGTCGATGACCTTAAGATGTATTTCCATACCGAGGACGGCGTCGTTCGCGCTGTCGACGGTGTGTCCTACACGCTCGATCGCGGCGAGACCCTGGGTGTCGTCGGTGAGTCCGGCTCCGGTAAGTCCGTGACCGCCATGACCATCATGGGCCTTATCTCGATGCCTCCGGGCAAGATTGAGGGTGGCGACGTTCGCTATCGCGGTCGTTCTATCCTCGAGATGACCGAGGAAGAGATGCAGCACATTCGCGGTAACGATATCGCGATGATCTTCCAGGATCCTATGACCTCCTTGAACCCGGTCTATAAGATCGGCAAGCAGGTAGGCGAGGGTCTTCGTCTGCACCGTGGCTACTCCAAGCAGGAGGCGCTCAAGCGCGCCACCGAGCTTTTGGACCTCGTTGGCATTCCCGAGCCCGAGAAGCGCGTCAATGAGTATCCGCACCAGTTCTCTGGCGGTATGCGTCAGCGCGTCATGATCGCTATGGCTCTTGCCTGCGACCCCGATATTCTGATTGCCGACGAGCCCACGACTGCCTTGGACGTTACCATTCAGGCTCAGATTATTGAGCTTATGCAGGAAATGCAGGAGAAGAACGGCAACGCCATCATCATGATCACCCATGACCTGGGCGTTGTCGCCGATATGGCTGACAAGATCATGGTTATGTACGCCGGCCGTCCCGTCGAGTTCGGTACTGCTGAGGAAATCTTCTACGAGAGCCGCCACCCCTACACCTGGGGCCTTATCCGCTCCATCCCGGAGCAGGCCATCGAAGAGAAGAAGCCTCTTACGCCGATTCACGGCAACCCGCCTTCGCTCATGAACCTGCCTGAGGGCTGCGTCTTCTCTCCTCGCTGCCCCTATGCGACGGACAAGTGCCGCAAGCAGCGCCCCGAGCGCGTTGTCACCGAGTCTGGTCATTACTCTGCGTGCCACTACTCCGGTGACCCCGAGTTCCTCAAGAACGCTCCTGAGACGTCCCGTACGCGCAAGGATTCCAAGAAGGGAGGCGAGGCGTAATGGCAGATACCAACGAGCGCACTCCGCTCCTGAAGGTCGAGCACCTCTCTAAGGAGTTTCCCGCTGAGTCCGGCATGTTCGCCAAGCGCTTCTCCAAGCGTGTCGTCTCTGCTGTAAATGACATCTCTTTTGAGATTTATCCTGGCGAGACCTTTGGTCTGGTTGGTGAGTCTGGTTGCGGTAAGTCCACGACGGGTCGCACCATCATGCGCTTGACCAAGCCGACCGCCGGTAAGGTGTTCTTCCAGGGCAAAGATGTTGCCGAGATGAGCAAGCATGAGATCAAGGACATGCGTCGCGAGATGCAGTTTATCTTCCAGGATCCTTATGCTTCGCTGAACCCTCGTATGACCATTGGCGAGATCGTCTCCGAGCCCATGACCATTCACGGCGTGGGCACCAAGGAGGAGCGTATTGAGCGTGTCCGCGAGCTGCTGGACGTCGTCGGTCTGAACCCCGAGCACATCAACCGCTATCCGCACGAGTTCTCCGGCGGTCAGCGTCAGCGTGTCGGCATTGCCCGCGCGTTCGCTCTGAAGCCCAAGCTGATCATCTGCGACGAGCCTGTCTCTGCACTTGACGTTTCCATTCAGGCCCAGGTTTTGAACCTGCTGAAGGAGCTTCAGGATAAGTTCGGTACTGCTTATCTCTTCATTGCTCACGACCTCTCCGTCGTGCAGCACATTTCTGATCGCGTTGCCGTTATGTATCTGGGCAAGATGGTCGAGGTTTCGGACTGGAAGACGCTCTACAGCGAGCCTCACCATCCGTACACGCAGTCGCTGCTGTCTGCCGTGCCGGTGCCCGATCCTGATATCCAGAAGACCCGCAAGCGCATCATCCTCGCCGGCGATCCGCCGTCACCGCTGGATCCGCCGACCGGTTGCCGTTTCCACACTCGCTGCCCAATCGCTCAGGGTATCTGCTCTGAGAAGCTTCCCGAGTTTAAGGAAGTCGCACCGGGCCACTGCTGCGCGTGCCACTTCGCGGAGCCGTTCCCGATCAAGGAATCGCACATCGACCTGTAGCCGGTTGTTATCGTCCGGGCCCGCCCTGAAGTTACTTTTCAGAACGTCCTCGGACATGCAAGAAACCCCCGCTGCGCACTTCGTGCGGCGGGGGTTTCTTGCGTCCTGCGGAGTGTTCTGAAAAGTTACTTCAGGGCGGGCCCTGCGGTAACTCGGCAGGGGGAGTGCGATTCCTCGATCGCTCACTTAATCTAATGGGAAAGATAGCGAGGCCGGAGCTTAGGCTCCGGCCTCCCCATATAGGGGCTCGGCAAAGCCGAGCCAACAAATTTGCCTCAGCCCCCAGAACATGTTTGAGAACTGTGCCTGAAGTACGTATTTGCAGGCCCCGAATCGGTGTTGCCTCCCGGCGCATTCCGCAGGGGGAGCGATATTTTGTAGCACGAAGTGCGCAGCAAAAAATCGCTCATGCCCGAGGACGCGCCGGGAGGCAACACCGATTCGGGGCCGGACACACGGATTTACCTGCGCATTTACAAATTCGTAAACTTTTTTGAAAAAAGTGCTTGCACAGTTCTCGAATCATAGGTTATTATTTTCCTCGTTGAACGCGCGGGTCCAACAAAACGGACCGCGAATCAACAACATAACATGTCGGAGTGGCGGAATTGGCAGACGCGCTAGCTTGAGGTGCTAGTGACCGCTTTTTGGTCATGCGGGTTCAAGTCCCGCCTCCGACACCATCGCATTTGAGAAGCCTCTTCGGAGGCTTTTTTGTTACCGATAGACGGTGGGGTCCACGATGGAAACGCTTGAACGCAACGAGTGGGCAGACGTTGCCCAACTAGTCGAGATCACGAGCGATGCTGTCATCATCTGTGAGTTCGACGGAACCATTCTGCATGTGAATAATCGCTTACTTGGTTTGATGTGCGAGGAACGCGCTGACGTCATCGGTGGAGATGTTAAAGACGTCCTGTACTCGTCCGCTTTTGAACGTGCGACGGAACATCGTCTGCCATTTGAAACTGATGGCTCCGAGAACGAACTGATGCTCAAGCTGAGTGACGGCTCTTTTATCCCCGTCTTGGTTCGCGCGGGCTCCGTAACGCCTCCACGCATCTTTGGGCGCCGCGCACCACGTGTCCTAGTGGCGCTTCACAGTATCGAGGAACAGTATTCTCACGACCGTCAACTTAAGCGTGCGTTATCGGAGCTTAGAGTTGCGAACAAGCGTCTCTCTGGCACTCTCTCGGTCATTATGAGCACTGTGGGCTCCGATGAGCTGCCCAGCCTACTTGATACCGTTTTGAACCAGCTTGTAGGAACGCTCGATGCTTCGGGTGCCGCTATCTATTTTTCTGAGAGCGGCGGTTTTAAACTTCGCGGTGTTTCCAAGGAGCTGTACGACAGCTACCTGCCTGAGTTTTTGCCGTATGGCGCTGGCATTCCGACGTATGTTCTTCGTGAGTCGCGTGCCTGTCGCTTGTCGATTCAACAGGACCTTGAGGGCGATAGGGCCGCCTCCGGTATGTTCATGGACCTGGACAATCGTTCTAAGCACCTATTGCGCGTGCAGGATATGCCTCCGTATCGCAGCGAGATCTGTCTTCCCGTTTTTTACGGTACGCAGATCCTTGGCGTGCTGGAAGTTGGTTGGAAACGCCCTCAGGCACCGCTCGCCTATGACGTTAATGTGCTCGAGGTCATTTGCGATTACCTATCTATCCAGCTGGTCGGCATGGCATCGAGTCTTCGCTCCCGTCGCACGGCCGAGCTTGGCCGCTCGCTCAATGTCTTGCGTGATGAGTTGTTTACCTTTCTAGACGATTCCGCCGCGGCTACCCAGGCGGTATCGTCCGAGATCTGCAATATGCTTAACTGCCATTTTTGCCCTGTTGAGTATGACGCCAGTCTGGATTCCTACGTCATAGATTTTGAAGGCGGTAGTCGCGTTGCTTTGCCGGACGATCCCGAGAGGCTTTTCTTTTCCACGACGGCGCCAGCGGCACATCTGGGGGCTGGCCCTGATGGCTTTGAGGCATCTGTTTTGGGAGGTACGAGTGCCGAGGACCTTAAACACGTCCGTATAACTCGCGTTGATGAATCGATGCCTATGGGAGGCTGGCTTAGGGCGCATGGCCTGCCTTGTCAAGGTCTCTACGTCGACTCCGGCATCGAGGCGGGGCGCCCGCGCTCTGAGGGTGATGGCAAGCACAGTAACGACGCAATTGTTCCTGCTTCTGTTGCGAAGAGCCCGACGACGCGCGCGCTGCTGCTTCGTGATGGTAGCCAAGAGCCGATTGATGATCTTGAATATGACTACTTGGTGCACTTGGCGCATGACTTTGAACTGATCTACGAAGGCGAATCTCAAAAGCGCGAGGAGCGCCATATCGCTCAGACCCTTCAGATCGGCATGAGAAATTCCCTGGGGGATGTTCCGGGTATCGCAACCGATTCGGTGTACCTGTCAGCCACGAACTCGGCGTTGGTCGGCGGCGATTTCTATACGCTCATCCGTCTTCCCGACGACTGCGCCGTCATGATTCTGGGTGATGTGTCTGGCAAAGGCATTGAGGCCGCATCGATGTCCGCGCTCGTCAAGACGGCCCTGACGGCATATGCGTGGGAGGGCGCTGGACCGGCCCGCATGGCACGCTCTCTTAACAGTATGCTCATGGGCTTTTCGAGGGTCGAGACGTTCGTGACGGCCTTTATCGCCAAGATTGACCTTAAAGCCGGACGCGCAACGTATTGTTCGGCGGGCCATCCTCCGACCATGGTCATTAGGCCAGAGTCGATGCCGCTGGGTGGCGGCGAGGCCCGTGGGGGAGAGGTCGAGCTGCTTGGATGCCAATCGGGCGTAATCGGTGCCTTTGAGAGCATGGTGTACGAGACAGGCGTGTTTACGTTCGCTCCTGGCGACATGCTCTTCATGTATACGGACGGAACGATTGAGGCCCGCGACCGCACCGGAGCGTTCTTTGGTGAGCAGCGCCTTCGTGACCTTCTGCTCTCTGTCTCGGGTGAGGGCGTATCGGGAATCTGCGGCAAGGTCTTGGGCGAGCTTGACCGATTTACCGAATCGGCGCTGGACGATGACATTGCATTGGTGTCCCTTGAGTTTTTACGGGGTCGTTCATAGACGACGCTGGGCGGGCTGAATCCGTACGGTTGGGGAAACGAATGCATCGAGTGGGCTTTTTTGGGGAACCATGGTCGTATGAATGAGTGGAATGACATAGCGGTTTTGACGCCTCCAGGCGATATCGACATCGCCACGGTGCCTGCGCTGCGTCGGCGGTTGGATGCTTTGATTGGTCGCGGCGTGCGTCGTGTTGTCATCAACTGTCAGGCTGTTAGCTTTATCGATTCGACGGGCTTGGCATTCCTGCTTACGCGCGCTCGTGAGCTCATGAGGCGAGAAGGCCTGCTTTCGCTCGTCAATGCATCGGGTGAAGTTGTTCGCTTTTTGGAGATTGCTCGTCTTGTCGATATCCTTCATGTCGCGGGGCCGGCACGGGAGTCTATTCCCGCCATTCCGGTGGGGGAGCTGCCTCGCTGGAGTAAGAGCGTCGAGGTCCGTCAGGGTATCGAGAATCTTCCATACTACCGACATCGCATCGCCGAACTCCTTGAATCGCTTCCGTTGCGCCGTGACGAGCGCTACGATGTCGCATTGGCGTCGGGGGAGGCGCTGGGTAATGCCTATGACCATGCGGGCGGTATCGGGTGCGTCCTGACGGTTCAGGCCTATGGCGATCGCGTTGTGGTTGAGGTGCTTGATCGAGGTGCCGGCTATTCTATCGATGAAACGAGCGAGCCGGTCGCATCCGAGGAGCGCGGCCGTGGCATCAAGCTTATGCGTATGCTCGTCGATAACGTGGAGGTTGCTCGTCGTACGGACGGCGCCGGCACGCGCGTACAGATGGTGAAGCTGTTTAGCGGAGCGCTGGAATCGTGTGCCTAGCCAATCGCTTTAGCGCGTTTAGCTACTAAGAACATGCGGCAGACAAGTTTTTTGAAAAAAGTACTTGCGTCTTTTGGACAACTCGCGTAAATTAATAACCCGCAAGCGGACATGGCTCAGTTGGTAGAGCACAACCTTGCCAAGGTTGGGGTCGCGGGTTCGAGCCCCGTTGTCCGCTCCATTGCATTTCCGGACCGTTTGGGCGGTCCTTTTTCGGCGAAGTGGCCAAGTGGTAAGGCAGAGGCCTGCAAAGCCTTTACCCCCGGTTCGAATCCGGGCTTCGCCTCCAGGCAACATCCGGGCGCTCCGGCGCCCGTTTTGTTTTACATATGCGGACATGGCTCAGTTGGTAGAGCACAACCTTGCCAAGGTTGGGGTCGCGGGTTCGAGCCCCGTTGTCCGCTCCAAACGTAACAGCCCGACTACTACGGTAGCCGGGCTTTTTCGTACCCGTCGCCTGGGCTCGAACCCGCGAGGGAGCGATCGTTTTGGGGCGTGGCTGTGGCGTTGTTTGCCGCGAATGTCCGCTTTGGGCGTATCATCGTGGGCATCTCGCATAACCTCGTTGCAAGGGAGATACGCCCCATGGCTACAGAAAAGTCTTCTTCGCGCTCATGGATGTCCGATGCCGCGATCTATCAGATCTACCCGCGCTCGTTTAAGGATTCGACTGGTTCGGGTCTGGGCGATATCGCGGGCATTACCCAGCAGATGGACTATCTTGAGCGGCTGGGTATCGAGGCCATCTGGCTGAGCCCGTTTTACCCTTCGCCTCTTGTTGATGGCGGCTATGATGTGGCGGACTACTGCGATGTCGACCCACGTCTCGGCTCGCTTGACGACTTCGATGACATGATCGCTGCGGCTCACGCGCGCGGCATCAAGGTCATCGTCGACATCGTGCCCAACCATTCATCCAACCAGCACCCCTGGTTCAAAGCCGCTCTTGCCGCCGGCCCCGGATCGCCCGAACGCGCCCGTTATATCTTCCGCGATGGTCGCGGCGAGCATGGCGAGCTGCCTCCCACCAATTGGAATGCCAACTTTGGCGGCCCCGCATGGACGCGTGTTGCGGACGGTCAGTGGTATCTGCACATGTTTACGCCCGAGCAGCCGGACTTTGACTGGTCATGCCCTGAGGTTCACGCGCTCTTTTGCGACGTCCTGGCGTTTTGGAGCGATCGAGGCGTCGACGGCTTTCGCATTGATGTGGCGCAGGGTCTCGCCAAGGATCTCGACCGCGATGACCTCGACCGGTGGCATCTCGCCGAGGGCGATGACATGGTTGACGACGGCACCCATCCGCTGTGGGACCGCAATGAGGTCCACGAGATCTATCGCGAGTGGCGCCGCGTGTTCGACCGCTATAATCCGCCGCGCAGTGCCGTTGCCGAGGCGTGGGTGCTGCCCGAGCGCCAGTATCTCTACGCGCGTCCCAGCGAGCTTGGCCAGACATTCAACTTTGAGTTTGCCAAGGCCACTTGGACCTATGATGACATGCACACTGCAATCGAGAAGGGCTTGAAGGCAGCCGTCGAATCCGATTCCGCCTCGACCTGGGTACTCTCCAACCACGACGTGCCGCGCGTGGCGACACGCTATGCCCTGCCGCAAATCAAGGCGACGCGCTACCACCAGATTGCGCTCGACTGGCTCTTGCGCGACGGGTCGTCTTATGACGAGGACCGTGAACTCGGCGAGCGCCGCGCGCGGGCGGCCCTTTTGCTTGAGCTGGCGCTTCCGGGCTCGGCATACGTGTATCAGGGTGAGGAGCTCGGCCTTTTTGAGGTGGCTGATATCCCGTGGGCTGCACTCGAAGACCCTGCTGCGACCAATACGCACGGACCGAAGCGTGAGAAGGGGCGCGACGGCTGTCGTGTGCCCCTGCCGTGGGTGGCGGCGGACGATCCCGCGCAGGGCGGATCGTTTGGGTTTTCGCCGGCAGACGCCGATGCGGCGCCCCATCTGCCGCAGCCTGCATGGTTTTCCGATTATGCTGCCGATAGGGAAGAAGTGGACCCGACATCGATGCTTGTGCTCTATCGTGACGCCCTCTGGCTGCGGCGCAAGCTGCGCGGGTGCGCCAACGATCTTGCGTGGCTCGATCTTGACGGGCGCACCGGTCTTGCGGATGGTGCCGAGGGCGCTGAGGGCGGCGTCATCGCCTATCGCCGCGATAACGGCTGGGCGTGTGTGACGAACTTCGGTGCAGCACCCGTGGAGCTGCCGGCGGGCAGGGTCCTGCTCACCTCATCACCGCTTGCAGACGGCAGGCTCGCGCAGGACAGCTCTGCCTGGATCATGCTCGGTGAGATGTAGGGGCATCTCGCTGCGAGCCTGCGTTTGTTCGCGCCTTTCGTGACGACTGATGCCCTCGCGAGAGCGTCGCAAAACTTTTCAAAAAAAGTTCTTGCATAGGATGCGGGCATCACGTAAGATTAATCCTCGTAAGCGGACATGGCTCAGTTGGTAGAGCACAACCTTGCCAAGGTTGGGGTCGCGGGTT
>CAUFRY010000014.1 GCA_959028445.1 uncultured Collinsella sp.
ACAAATCCAAGTTAGACCATTTCAAATGGTTCGATGTCTGCCCGGATGCGACACTTGAAGTGTCCATCCTCGCAGTATCCGGTTCTCAAGGTGCACGCCTGCGCTGGTTCCCGGTTCGACCGGGCCGCGCGGCAAGGAGATATATTGCCAGACCGCGAAGCCCTGTGGGACGTCAATTCCACTCTTCACAAGTCCTACACAATACATTGCTTCCTATATAAGTCATAGAAAGGCTGGTGCAGAAATACTGCACGTATCAGATGATGACCCTTCGGTTAAGAGATATATAAAGATCGGTCACCTGTAAGTGTTTATCTACCCGCGCTTTTAGCAATGTAAACCGCGCTTCAGATAAAAAGAGGGAGCGCCGCGCACAACGCGACGCTCCCCTAGCGATTCAAGAGAATCTATTAGGCCTCGAGAGCCTTCTTGGCGATGGTAGCCAGCTCGTTGAAGGACTCGATGTCCTCGTAAGCCATCTGAGCCAGGACCTTGCGGTCGAGCTCGATGCCGGCAACCTTCAGGCCGTGCATGAACTGAGAGTAAGAGATGTCGTTCAGGCGAGCAGCAGCGTTGATACGAGTGATCCAAAGAGAACGGATCTCGCGCTTCTTGTTGCGGCGATCACGATACTGATACTGCAGGGAGTGCTGGACCTGCTCTTTAGCATGCTTGTAAGTACGCGAAGCGGCACCGTAGTAACCCTTCGCACGGTGCATAACGGTACGGCGCTTCTTCTTGGCGGCAACAGCGCGCTTAATACGTGCCATGTTCTATCAACTCCTAGACGGTAAAACGAAAAACGGGAACGCGAACTTAGGCGAGACGCGACTTGATGACCTTGCGGTCGGCAGCGGCGATCTCGGTCTCCTGACGGAAGCCACGCTTACGCTTGGTGGACTTCTTGCTCAGGATGTGGCTCTTGAAAGCCTTGGCGCGCATAAGCTTGCCGGTACCAGTCTTGCGGAAACGTTTCTTGGTGCCGCTGTGGGACTTCATCTTAGGCATGAAATACTCCTTAATCGGTTACAGAACACTAGTTACTTGGTATCGCTTGCCGCTTTATCCTCATCAAAGGCGCCCTTAATCGGGGCGAG
This sequence comes from uncultured Collinsella sp., assembly GCA_959028445.1. Lineage (GTDB taxonomy): Bacteria > Actinomycetota > Coriobacteriia > Coriobacteriales > Coriobacteriaceae > Collinsella. The sequence continues at coordinate 1,098 of CAUFRY010000014.1, forward strand.
CAGCATAAGCATGTTACGGCCTTCCATTTTAGGCTTGGACTCGACCGTAGCGTAAGGCTTGAGATCCTCGGCGAGACGCTCGAGAACGTTAAGGCCCTGCTCCGGGTGAGCCATCTCACGGCCGCGGAACATGATGGTAATCTTAACGCGTGCGCCCTTCTTGAGGAAACGCAGAACGTGGCCCTTCTTGGTCTCGTAGTCGCCAACGTCGATCTTGGGTCGGAACTTCATTTCCTTGACCTCGACCTTGGACTGGTTCTTACGAGCAGCCTTGGCCTTCATGGCCTGCTGGTACTTGAACTTACCGTAGTCCATGACCTTGCAGACCGGCGGCTCCGCGTTGGGAGCGATCTCGACCAGGTCGAGACCCTGATCGTCGGCGACGCGCTGGGCATCGCGGATGGCGAACAGGCCGAGCTGAGAGCCATCGACGCCAATCAAACGGCACGAAGATGCAGTGATCTCGTCGTTGATGCGGGTGTCATCAGACTTAGCTATTTTCCCTACCTCCATTCATAAAAAAATAACCCGGCGCTTCTCAGCAACCAGGTCGTACACATAGACTTCCTCGATTTGAGGAAGAGAATCTAAGTTGTATGACCAGTCAGCTGCTCATTGGCGCCAAAAGGTGGGAACCCTCGGGTTCCTCTTTAGAGCATTGCGGGAACAACGCCTTGCGAATAATAACACGTACAGCGCGTTATCACATTACGTACACGAAAAAGGGGCCTTGACCCCCTTGAAGCGCAGGTGCATGTATGGTGCCCGAGGCGAGACTCGAAGGGCCTTCGCTTTGCGAAGCCCCGGGCTTCGGGCGCATGGCGCCCTCGCCACGCTCCGCTACAAACAGGCCACAGGCCTGTTTGCTTAACGCTTCGCGCGCTCACGCGAGTTCGGCACGAAAAAGGGGGCCGCAACCCCCCTTGAACGCTCACTTGCATGTATGGTGCCCGAGGCGAGACTCGAACTCGCACGTTGTTGCCAACGGTGGATTTTGAGTCCACTGCGTCTGCCAATTCCGCCACTCGGGCACGCAATGCGTGAGTTAGTTTATCACAGCTTTCTACCGATTAGTCCGAAAATGGAACTTCGAGCATTTCGATGAGTTCGACCGTGCGGAGCATCTCGCGCTGACGGCATCCGCGACCGTCGACCGAAGCCTCACCCATCTGGTTATCGTAAGGGTCCTCGCGCATGCCGTCGAAAGAGGGGTCAAACTCTGCCTGGAATCGATTGTTGGCCACCATACGCCACGGGTCGAGATTGCCAAAGTAGTGACGGCGGCGCCACTCCTCCCCCATCCTGCGAGCAGAAGATCCAAATGACACGTCGGCGTTGAGCCAACCGGTCTGCGGCGTATAGAACTCTGCCCAGTCGTGCGACCCCACCGAATCGGGCGCAACGTACAGGCCGCTCTGCCAACGGGCAGGCACGCCCGCGATACGGCACATGGTGATAAACGTGAGCGCCATAACGCCGCAATCGCCGCGGAGCGAATGCGCGCAGTCATCGGCAATAGATCCCAAAAGCAAGTACGGCGGCTGATAGCGATAGTCGATATGCTGCGTCAGGTAATCATAGATAGCACGGGCGCGATCGAGCGGATCCTCGAGTCCGTCAACAACACCGGCCGTCAGCTGCTGCAGATACGGCGTAAATGCAATGTGTGGACGGTCCTCGGAAATATCCTCGGGCAGAGGCGCGTCCATACGCGGATGAACAGGAAGTGTGCCACCGTAGACATCACAATAAGCAGCATCGATGTGATAACGATAGGTCACCGAGAATGAGCGTTCACTCGAAGAAGACCACGAGGCGGTACGTGCCGAAGCGTTCGCGGGAGCAACAGCACCCTCCGGCGTCATGTCGAGAATCTCGACCCGAGACTGCTGACGGCAGGCAGCCGCGACGGGAAGCCAAGCGCGAACGGTCTCCCCCTCTAGAGCGCCGGGGACAGACACAGACGCTTTAAGCGTAATGACGCGAGCCAATCCGTTTTGCGACTCCATCTCCTTGAGCATCTCGTTGCGCAGTGCAATTCCGTCCGTAGGATCGGGACGCATGCCGGGGACCTCTTTGGGATATACGCGAAGCGAATCGAGGAAGTTGTCGAGAACGAACAGCTCGCCATCGATAAAGCGCCAGTCAATACGCTTACGGTCAATCAGATCGTCAAACTGCTCCTCGGTAAACTCAGGCCACTCCTCGCGAATCATCGCAATAGCTCGATCGCGCGACACCGAAAAATGAAGCGGCGTCTCAAGCATGCGATACCGCTCGGCACGAACGCAGGCAGCAAGCGAAGGATCGGGATCTTGGGCAAGTAGGCGGTCGCAAGCCTCAATAGCCTGCGAAAGATACCCCGCGTCCTTTAAACGCAGGATCTCGGGTGGCAAGCCAATATCTAGAAAACGGAAGTCATCATTGCAAACATCAACAGAGCAACCAACCGGCCCCTCGTCAATAACCTTCCCATCCGAAGGCAGCACATTAATAACAGCCATACCAAACTCCAAGTCATTAGAACTCTTGAAGTCCATTGTAGCGAGATAAAAAAGAAAGCCCCAATAAAGGAACCCTCAACACCGATAAACGGTACCTATAAAAAATGAATTCAGCCCAGTAACGCTGTAGCGAGTTAACAAAGGGGCCCCGTTTCCCCGGAGCTGATTCCGTCGCGCGACTTCTGGCGAAGCCAGGTGAGCGCGAGGGAAACAGCGTAGGGAAAACGGGGCCTCCGACGGGAAGTTAAACCGCTACTTACGCCTTGTTGACGGAGCCAAACTCCTCCATGAGCTCCTTGGTGCGGGCAACGATGTTGTCGCGACCAGGCTTGAGGAGCTTGCGGGGGTCAAAGCCCTTGCCCTGCTGATCCTTGCCAGCCTCGATATACTCGCGAACGCCCTTGGCGAAGACGAGCTGCAGATCGGTGTTGACGTTGATCTTGGAGATGCCCAGGGAGATGGCCTTCTTGATCTGATCCTCGGGGATGCCGGTGCCACCGTGCAGAACGAGGGGCAGGTCGCCGGTCTGAGCCTTGATCTCGCCCAGACGCTCGAAGGAAAGGCCAGCCCAGTCGGCAGGGTACACGCCGTGGATGTTGCCGATACCGCATGCGAGGAAGTCGACGCCCAGGTCAGCAATCTGCTTGCACTCAGCAGGATCAGCGAGCTCGCCGCTGGAGGTCACGCCGTCCTCGGTGCCGCCGATGCCGCCGACCTCGGCCTCGATGGACATACCCTTGGAGTGGGCAAGCTCAACGAGCTCCTTGGTGCGGTCGAGGTTAAGCTGGAAGGTCTCCTCGTGAGAGCCGTCATACATGATGGACGTGAAGCCGGCCTCGATGCACTTGAAGCAGTCCTCGTAAGAACCGTGATCGAGGTGAAGGGCGACGGGAACGGTAACGCCCGTGGCCTCGACGGCAGCCTTGACCATGTCGGCGCAGACCTTGAAACCGCCCATCCACTTAGCGGCACCAGCGGTGCACTGAAGGATCAGCGGAGACTTGGCCTCCTCGGCGGCCTGGAGAATAGCCAGGGTCCACTCGAGGTTGTTGGTGTTGAAGGCACCGAGACCGTACTTGCCGGCCTCGGCCTTCTTGAGCATGTCTTCTGCGTTGACGAGCATAAAAGAAACCTCCTGTAAGGTTGCTCCGATAACGCCTGAGATTTTACCACGACATACCCGAGCATAAACGTTCGTTTGTTCACGAATACCATCCGATTGGACAAATTTTGACCGTTTGCCCCACAGAATCGACCCACTGGGGAAAATAGCTTGACGATTGAGCGGTCTTCGTGGTTCGAAAGACGGCTTCGAGCCTACATCTGCATAAACGGGTTCTGCATAAGTTCGCGCGCCATCGTGGTCGAATCGCCATGGCCCGTCAAGCAAACGGTATCGGGCGGAAGCATCTTGGCAAGTTTGGAGAGCGAGCGCATAATCGCCGCCTCGTCACCGCCGGAAAGATCGGTACGACCGTGGCTGCCCGGGAAAAGCGTGTCGCCCACAAAGGCGATGTTCCCCCGCTCGGTCGCGGCGAACAGGACGATGCCGCCCGGCGTATGCCCCGGCGTCTCGATCACCTGCAGGCAGACGTCGCCCACCTCGATTGTATCGCCCTCGGCAAGCAAACGCGTCGGCTCACCCGGATCGGGTGTCTCGATACCCCACATGGCGCGCTGCTCCTCGATATTTGCGCGAGGTACCGTCACGTCCTTAGCGCACAACTCATATAGCGCGCTGTCGCCAACGACAGCTCGAACCCCGGCAACCCCGCCAACATGGTCGGCATGACCGTGCGTGCAGACAGAGCCGAGTACGCGCACCTCAGGATGCGCGGTGCGGATATGCTCCACAAGACACTCGCCCTCCCACGCCGGATCGACGATTAAGCACTCGTCATTCGAAATCACGGCGTAACTGTTGGTCTGAATGGGGCCGTTGACGAGCGCCTCAATCGAAGCCGCACCTCGGGGTGTCAGGTCCAAAGTCATATCGCCCATGCGCATACCCTCCTTCTAAAATACGTTCAAGGCACCAAACGATGCCTCGAACGTAACCAATATCTATGATGCTGAGAGGCTCTCGCACCTACACACGGCGCTTGAGCTGAGCTCCGCCTTCGCCGGGCATAAGACGGCGAGCGTCGTAGACCGAATCGACGCTGCTGATAGAGGCCAGCAGCGGATCCAGACCACTCGCGTCCGAGATCTCGACCATAAAGCGCAGGGTTGCAATACCCTCGCGGTTGGTCGACGTGGCGGCAGAAAGGATATTGCCGCCCGCATCGCCAATGGCAATAGTGACATCCTTGAGCAGGCCCATGCGGTCCAGGCACTCGACCACGATCTCGACCTGGAAGAGGGTGTCGGCAGCGCCGTCCCACTCCACTTCGATCATGCGCTCGGGATGCTCCATAAGACCCTTGACGTTGGGGCAGTTGGCGCGATGCACCGAAACGCCACGACCGCGCGTGATGAAGCCGACGATATCGTCGCCAGTCACCGGATTGCAGCAATGTGCCAGACGGACCAGCAGGCCGCTGTTGCTCTCGCCCTTGACGATAATGCCGTTGCTGGCGCTCTTGCCGCGCTTTTGCGGCTTTCGGTTGGAGCCTCGGGCCGGCTGTTTCACGACCTCGGCGATAGCCTCGGCCTTGGTGAGCTGTTCCTCGGGCTTGGGGTCCAAGATTTGCTCGACCTTGTTACCCACAGCGCGCGGGGCAACCTTGCCGGCGCCCACGGCGGCAAACAGGTCCTCGAGCTGCTTGAAGTTCAGCTGCTCCGCCACGGCGTTGAGCGCACGCGTGGATCGCGGCGTAGAGATGCCATACCCGCGCTTGCGCAAGTCCTTGGCCAGTATATCGCGGCCGGCGGCAGCGTCGTCGTCCTTGGTCGCGGCGGCAAAATAGCGGCGGATCTTTGACTTGGCGGAAGGTGTCTTAACGATCTTGAGCCAATCACGAGACGGCTTGGAACTCTTGTTGGTCAGGATTTCAACGCGGTCGCCCGTCTTGATCTCGTGCGTGAGTGGGGCCACCGCGCCGTTGATCTTAGCGCCGACGCAGTGATTGCCCACCTCGGTGTGAACGGCGTAGGCAAAGTCGAGCGGCGTGGAGCCGGCACGAAGCGCCATGACCTCGCCCTTGGGCGTAAAGACAAAAATCTCCTGGTCAAACAAGTCGACCTTCAGCGAGTGCAGGTATTCCTTGGCGTCGGTGATCTCATCAGACGCAGCCCAATCGAGCGAATGTTTGAGCCAGTTAATCTGGTCGTCCAGACGCTGCGCATCGTTGGTCTTGGAGGCAGACGATCCGCCCGACTTCTTATAGAGCCAGTGGGCGGCAATGCCGTACTCGGCCTGCTCATGCATCTCATAGGTTCGAATCTGAATCTCGAGCGGACGAGCCGTGGGACCGATAACCGTCGTGTGGAGCGACTGGTAGTTATTGACCTTGGGCATGGCGATATAGTCTTTAAAGCGACCGGGCATGGGGTGCCACAGCGTATGCACTGCACCGAGCGTGGAGTAGCAATCGCGCACCGAATGCGTGATGACGCGCAGCGCCACCAGGTCGTAGATCTCGGAGAACTCCTTGCCCTTACGCTTCATCTTTTGGTAAATGGACCAATAGTGCTTGGAGCGGCCATTAATCTGGAAGCCCTCCAGGCCAATGCGGTTGAGCTCGTCGGTGAGCGTCTTGATGGTCTCGGCCAGATAGCGCTCGCGAACCTCGCGCGACTCCGCCACCATGCGCGCGATGCGCTGGTAGGCGTCGGGCTCCAGGTAGAAGAAGGACAGGTCCTCGAGCTCCCACTTAATAGAGCTCATGCCCAGACGGTCGGCCAGGGGCGCATACACGTCCATGGTCTCGCGGGCCTTAAACAAGCGACGGTCCTCGCGAAGGGCCGCCAGCGTACGCATGTTATGCAGGCGGTCGGCAAGCTTAACGATAATGACGCGGATGTCCTTGGACATGGCGAGGAACATCTTGCGCAGCGTAAGCGCCTGTTTCTCGTCCATGCTATCGACTTCGATGTTGGTGAGCTTGGTCACGCCATCGACGAGCTCGGCCACCGTATCGCCAAACAGACCGGAAACATCGGCGAGCGAGGTCTCGGTATCCTCGACGGTATCGTGCAGCAGCGCGGCGCACACCACATCGCAGTCCATCTTGAGGTCGGCCAGAATGATAGCCACCTCGACGGGATGGTTGATGTACATCTCACCCGAGCGCCGCTTTTGGTTGCAGTGCTTCTCGGCAGCAAAGCAATAGGCCTGCTCCACCTTGGAGAAGTCGTCCTCATTCATATATTTGAGGCACAGGCGCTCCAGCTTGTCGTAGCTGTCCGCCATAATCTCGGGCGGCAGCTCATCGGCATGCTTATAGTGCTCCATCTCCGAGAACGGTTGGAGGGTGGAATCATGGGCGGTACGGGCTGCGGCATCCATCGAGGTCCCCTTCCCCTAGGCCCGCGGTACGATCGGGCGGTTAACTTTGGCTAGCATATCAGAAGCGCACGAATCAAGCGCCCAACTCCGGAAAGCCGAGAACTCCATGCGCGAGCGCAAGCCCTCCAAATAGCGGATTGACCTGCTCAATTGCACACGGCCGGGGTTTTCGGCCATCGCAATGCGACGGGTGTCATCAAACCCCGAAACGCGACAGAAGCCAAGCTCTTCGAAGATTCCCAGACCGCTTGCCACCGAGCGCTCGTCAACCGGCGTGCGGGCATCGATGGCAAGGCACATCTGCGCGATGTCGATATCGCTCGCGCTAAACGAGTCGGCTCCGGTCTTGCCGCGGTTGGAGCGCCACATAGTCTGCAGCGCGCGATAGAGCGTGACGAGCTCGTCGCGCTCGGGCGCGTAGCAGTCGAGCAGGCGCTCGTTAATGCGAGCGTCACGCGACGAATAGAGCAGGTGAATCACGGCAGGTTGCCCGTCGCGACCGGCGCGTCCGCTCATCTGGTTGAACTCGATGGCGCCAAACGGCATGTGGTAGAGCACGACATGGCGGATATCGGGCAGGTTCACGCCCTCACCGAAGGCCGAAGTCGAAACGATGCAACTGAGGCTTCCGTCACGAAACGCTTCCTCGACACGGCGACGATCGGAGCGCGCAAGCCCCGCGTTATAGAACGCGATGCGGGTCGCACAATCGGGCACCCGCTTGCGCAGCGTCTTAGCAAGCGCCACGGACTGGTCGCGCGAGTTGACGTAGATGACAGTCTTCTCCCCCGTCGCCACGATTGACACCAGGCGGTTCTCGCGGCTCGCAAGATCTCGGTCATCCTCGAGCTGCAAGTTCTCGCGCACCGTCTCGTCGACCACCGTGCGGGTAATCGGTAGCACGCCGGCGAGCTCGGCCACAACCGGAGCCGTTGCGGTGGCAGTCGTGGCCAGAACGACCGGGTCGCCCAGGGCCTTGAGGATATCGGGCATGTCGAGATAGGCGCTGCGGTCGCCGCCCTTGGCAAGACCGGCATGATGCGCCTCATCGATAACGACAAAACCGATGCGCCCCGAACGCGCAAAGCGGTCGCGGTGAATGGACAGGAACTCGGGCGTCGTGAGCACGATGCCGGTGCGGCCCGAAGCCAGGCCGGCAAACACGTCATCGCGCGCCGCCTCCACGGTCTCGCCGGTCAGCACGCCTACGCCAATGCCGAGCGCGGCCATCGTCGACGAGAGGTGATAGGCCTGGTCGGCAACGAGCGCGCGCAGCGGATAGACAAAGATGCTCGCACGCCCGCGAAGGACCGCCTCGCGCGCGGCATGCACATGGAAGATAAGAGACTTGCCGCGCCCCGTTCCCATAACGGCCAAGACACTCTGGTGATCGGCCAGGGCATCGAGCGCCTCGACCTGCGCGCGGTGCGGCTGGTTCGAGCCGATAAAGCTATGAATAAGCGAGCGCGTCAGCTCGGTATAGGAAAGCTGGGCGAGCGTTTGGCGCTTGCGGGACTCCAGACGAAGACCGGCGTCCGCAGGCTCCACGCCGCGGCGAAGCTCACATGCCGGGTCGTCAACGCTGGGCGCCGTGGTATCGCGGACCAAGACATCCTTAATCATGAGCTTGGGCTTTACGCGACCTTGCCAATGCTCGGCCACGGCCTCGAACACCAAATCGACGGCGCTATCGCAATTGATAAGCTTATCGATTTGCGGCACGCGGAACATAATGGCCGGCACACTCGCGGCGCCATCGGTCGCCACGAAGCGCATGTGCTCACCGGTTTTGCCCACCACGGCGCGATCGCACATTGTCACACCCTCGGCAGCCAGAAGCGGCACCTTGTTGCCCTGGCCAAACGGCTCAAGACGGGAGATCTGCTCGATGGTCTCGATATTTAGCTCGGAGAGGTCAACGGTGGCGGCAACCTCGTCGGTGTCCTCAAAGTCCTCGGCGGGAAGCTCGGACAGCACGGCGGAAAGGCGACGACGGAACTCGTCGAGCTTGGACGCCTCGATGGTCACGCCCACCGCACCCGCATGCCCGCCGCGACGAATCAGCAGATCGGAGCAGCGCTCTACGGCGTCGAACAGGTTGACCTTGCCCACCGAGCGACCCGAACCGCGCGCGATACCGTCTTCGATCGAGAACAGCAGCGCCGGCACGTGATAACGGTTGGTCAGGCGGCTCGCTACGATACCCTTGACGCCCTCGTGCCAGCCCTCGCCACCCACGACGATTGCGCGACCGCCATCATAGGTCTCCTCGACCTTTGCCATGGCATCGCGTGTGAGCTCCGCCTCGATCTCGCGGCGCTGGCGATTGATTTCCTCGAGCTCGGCGGCAAGCGCGCTTGCCTCGATAGGATCGTGGGCAAGCAGCAGGTCGAGTGCCAGCTTGGGATCGGCCATGCGGCCGGCGGCATTCAAACGAGGAATGAGCGAAAATGACAGACCATCGGCCGTAATGGTAGAAAGGTCGGCCTTGGCGAGCGCGGCCAGCGCGATATAGCCGGGGCGGGCGGTCACGCGCATCTGCTGGATGCCCTCGGCGACTAGCGCGCGGTTCTCGGGCGTCAGCGGCATCATGTCGGACACGGTACCCAGCGCCGCGACCTCGATCAGCGAGCGCCAATACGACGGCTTGCCCAGGCGCTCGCCCAAGACCTGTACCAGCTTGAGCGCCACGCCGGCACCGGCAAGCTCACGCGAAGGACCCTCGTCCTCGAGCTTAGGGTCGGTCAGGGGCACGCCCTGCGGCACCTGATCGGAGGGCTCGTGATGGTCCGTGACCACCAAATCGATCCCCAGGCTCTCCAGATAGGAGACCTCTTCCTTGGCGGCAATGCCGTTATCGACGGTCACGATCAGCTGGGGGCGAGCGAGCTCGTTAACGCGGTCGAGCGCCGCTCGCGAAAGACCGTAGCCCTCGTCAAAGCGATGCGGAATAAACGGCGTGACACCGGCGCCAAACGTGCGCAGCGCCTCGGTCAACAGGCAGGTCGACGTAATACCGTCAACGTCAAAATCGCCAAAGACTGCAATGTGCTCGTGGTTGCGAATAGCACGCTCGACGCGGTCGGCAACGACCGACATGCCCGGGATAATGAGTGGGTCGGCCCAGTCGCGATCGAGCGAAGGCGTCAAAAACAATTGGCCCTCTTTGATGGAGCCAATGCCGTGCGCGACCATAATGCGCGCCACCAGCCCGGGAATGCCCAGACCAGCCGAAAGCTCCTTTTCGAGCTCGGGGTTTTGCTGAGCGACCGCCCAGCGATGCGTCGTCTTAAGCGATGACATAGGCACCCACCCCCGATAGGGGCAGGTCGCCGCGATACCTCTCACGGTTCATAGCGATGAGTCCTCTGTGTATGCCCGCTTCGGCAGGCAGATCTGTTGAACGGTTTTATTATACCGTGCGGCGCGGACGCAAAACGCCGCAGCACGCCGCGGTTTCGGTAAACGATGCCGGTAATAGCCTCGAAATAATCGAGCGTTTCTGACGCACGGACACATGTGAGCGTCTAGCATATCCATACAAACGAGTTCGCGGATAAAGGGAGTCACGGGACATATGAAGCAATGGACTGGACTGGGAAAGTTCCTCGCGGGGCATATGCAGGTCATCGTTCCGATTTGCGTGGCGCTCGGCGTGCTCTTTCCCCAGCAGATCGGCGTGCTCAAGCCCATTGTTCCCGCCCTCTTCGCCTTTATGACGTTTCAGGGTGCGCTCAGCAACACCTTCCACCAGGTAGCCGAGGTGTTCCGCCGTCCCCTGCACCTGATTTTGGCACTGCTCGTCTCGGCGGCGCTTATTCCCATCGTGGCCTATGCCATGGGATCGTTATTCTTTGGCTCCAATCCCAACCTTGTCTGCGGCATCGTGCTCGAGTACAGCGTACCCGTGGCGGTCACTGCCTTTATGTGGATTAGCATGTTCGGCGGCAACGGCCCGCTCGCGCTCACCATCATCCTGACGTCCTCGGTTATCTCCCCTGTGACGATTCCGCTCACGCTCAAGCTCCTGCTGGGCGCCACCGTCTCGATCGATGTGCCGAGCATGATGCAAGACATGGCCTTTATGATCGCCATCCCCGCCGTGCTCGGCATCGTGATCAACGAGCTCACGCGCGGATGGGGGCACGAAAAACTCTCCCCCGTGCTCTCGCCCGCCTGCAAATTCATGATGATGGGCGTTATCGCCTCCAACTCCACCGCCATGAGCGAGTACGTGCTGCACATGAACGCGGTGCGCTTGGAAGTCGCCCTCTTTATTTTGGTCTTCGCCATCAGTGGCTTTGTCGTCGGTTTTCTGGTCGCCCATACGCTGCATCTGCCATATAGCGAGACGACCACCATGTGCTTTACCTGCGGCATGCGTAACATCTCTTCGGGCGCCGTCATCGCCACGCAGTACTTTCCGGGCGAAGTCGTGTTTCCCGTCATGTGCGGAACGCTGTTTCAGCAGGTACTCGCCTCGCTTATCGGGCATCTCTTTGAGCGTCTGACCGGCGAGGAGCGCGCCGCCCAGCGCAAGCGCGTCGAAGCCGGCCGCGACGCCATGGCACGCTAGACTGTCCGCATTACGCGGGTGTTAGTCTTGCTATACGAGCGTTTCCAGATGCGCGCGTAGGCGCTCAGCATCGGTATCGAGCGTGGTCTCGGCATTGACCTGGGCCAAACGATAGCCCACAAAGTAGGGCGATACCACCCAACGTGGCAGCGCCTTGGCAATGGTCCGGCCGTCCATGTGGTAGAAGAACAAGTTGTACGACTCCGCGCGACCGCCGTGGTGTTCGTGCAGGATATAGCGCAGGGCCACCTGAATCGCATCGGCAAACAGGTCCACCTCGGCTTGGTCGCGGGCGTCGTCGCTGGCGGCGATTCCCTGTGGAGCCGAGACGTTGACCTCAAAGAATCCCATGATCGGCTCGGTTGAGATGTTGACCGCGACCCTCCCCCGCCGCCAAACATCGATGCCTTCAAAATTTGCCGAGGTCAGCGCCGCATAGCCGTCCTCCTGTTCCAAGCCCACAATCTGCATGTGTGGATGGACGAGGCTGCCGCCCGAAAGCGGGCCTTTGTTCTTGTACATGAGCACACTGCGGTACTGTTGGGAATCGATCATCCGCTGCCAACAGCCCAGGGCAAACCTCATCACATGATGCAGCTCATCCGGTTCATAGGTCACCAGGTCGGCGTCGTGATTGGCCGACTCGATCAATACTGTCTGACGGGTGGCCCGCAAGGTCTTGAACTTATTCTCGAGCCAGATGCAGTCGCCATCGCGCTGGATGATGTTGGCGAGCCCCTCCGTGTCGCAAAAGGGGCACGCGGTGCCAGGGCGACGATTATCGTCGGGCTTGCCGCTCGCCCGCTGAACGTCAAATACCAGCGCCACGGGTTATACCCCCAGCGGCACGATCTTGGTGCCATGGAGCTCGGAGACGCCTAGCGCCGCCGCGACCGCATCGCGATTTGCCGTAGTGATGCCGCCGCCGGGAAGGATGGTCAAACGATCGCCCGCATACTCGATTAAACGAGCCAGGTGATCGAAATTATCCTCGATCGACATACCGGCTGCGCCGCCATGCGTGAGGATGCGCGTAACGCCGCAGTCGGCAAGTGTATCAATCGCATCGAACTGAGCCTCGGGCGAGAGCTGGTCAAATGCCATGTGGAAGGTGATGTCAAGGGACTCGCGCTTGCACTCCTCGGTCGCGCAGCCCGTAGCCATAACGAGGGCGCCGAGGGTGAGCTCGTCGAGCGCCCAGCCGCCGGCACAGGGCTTGCAGCAGCCAAAGACCAGGCCATCAACGCCGGCGCTCACAGCAAGGCCCAGGTCCATCTCCATCATGCGCAGCTCGTCCTGGTTGTAATGAAAGTCGCCGCCACGCGGACGAATCATGCACATCACCCGCGCGTCATGCTCGTGAGCGTAGTTGACTGTAGCGCTAATAACGCCGGCGGAAGGCGTGGTGCCACCGACGGCGAGGTTGTCACACAGCTCAATGCGCCCCGCACCGGCCTCGATGGCCGCCGGCACTCGCTCAAAGTTCTCGGCACAAAACTCGTACAGCATAGATAGGCCCCCAAAGACAGCAGATGTTTTCCGACGGGCATTGTCACACATCCCCATGAAGTTGCGGTGGAATAGGGACTGTTTTGGCCTCTGGAGCCCGTATTCAGTCCCTATTTCACCGCAACTTAAAAGAACCCTAGGGAGATCAGTGCGACTGGCCGAAAAATGTTACCAACGCCGGATGTTGCGCAACATGATTCACGAATCTTAGGCAACCATGGCAGTATCGACATTCGTATCCAGAGGAAAGGATTGCCATGTTTAAGAGCATCCAAAAGAGCGGAAGGATCGCAGCAGTCGCCATTGGCCTGATCGCGGCCCTGTCTCCGCTTGCAGCCCCTCCCGCAGCATTAGCCGGTGGTAGCGTACCGACGCCTGAACTTGAGAAGTCGTACAGCTTTAAGGTAAGTAGTGAATACTCGGATATCCGCACGAACGGCCATACAAAGTTCGGCTATCTGTACGACTGCGATGACGATTTCAACCGAAAGACAATATCCCTTATCAATTTCAATGATGGCAGCATGAGCCCCATCGATATATCAGATGAATGCCTTGATTACGCATATCTCACCGATAGCGATCAGCTCTACTGGGAAGACGGTAATAATTTATTCGTATTCTCACCAGACAACCAGACCCAAACAGTCCATCCCATCACTTCGGCCAAATATGCCTACACCAATGTAACCGTCTCCGATGATGGCAATAGAGCTGCTGTGGAGCACTATGACGATGAAGACGATCCTAAATTGGTCGAAATCTATGATCTTGAATCCGACAAACTGGTCCAGACATACCAGCCAGATAAAGATGACTCTTGGTGGTACTACAGTTACTCAAAAGACATGAGCCGCCTATATGCCTTACAGGACAATACCGAGGACGGCGTCGTTGCACTTAGGGTTTTCAACTGTGATACAGGGTCAACAGAATTAAAGACCGTCAACGTAAAAAAGGATGATAGGTCTTCGAATATCTACAACATTACCCTCAGTTCTAACTCGGACGACATTTATCTTCAGAGCGACATTGCACTAATAAAAGCTGACCGCGACGGAAACATGAGCGTTCTTCTCAATGACGATGAGCATGCTCCTAATAATTTCTACTCGGAATCAGTCAAGTTCTACCCAATCTATATAAAAAGAGGGTCAAACGAGCTATTTGAAGAGGCTGAAGGTTATTACGACCTAAACGATAATGATGCAAACGATGGCGTCTATGATTTGGGAAAGGAAGAGATTATTAGCTCGACCGCCTTCCCCTTCGGCGGTGGATACCTCAAAGACATCTCACATGACGGTAAGGCCCTGCTCGGAGTAAGCACAGATGGTGACAAAGACTCGGCATGCCTAGCTGATGCAAAAACCGGAGCAAAGAGCGAGTTTGGCTCTCATTGGTCCGATCTTTGGTTCATGGACGGTGATCGTAGGATTTTGGAAACCTATAACGATGAAAACGATCCTGCGACGGTCCACGTGAACATCTATAAGTCCAATATCCCCCATTCCCTGCCCGAGGATGTGCTGTACTTTGTCCAGACTCACCTGCCGTTTGTTATTGGCGGTGGCGTGGCAATCGTCCTCATCATCGGTGGCGCAATCGTTATCCTTTGCATCCGCAAGAAGCGCACGAGGACAGCAAACGACATGGCAGCCGCAACGCCCAAGCCCCAGCGCAAGCAGCGTCGCCGCCAGAAGCGCGCCCAGCTCAACGTCGCAGTGCCCACAGCACCGGGAATGCCAGCAAACCCGACCGAGCCCGCCCGCTTCTGCCGTCACTGCGGAACCCCGCTCGTACCCGAAGCCCAGTTCTGCCCAACATGCGGACAAAAAGTAGACTAGCGAACAAAACCCAATAGACCCCAACCACCAAGGCCCCGTTCCGACACATTCCGGAACGGGGCCTTGGCTTGGTGCAGGGGTGCTAATTTGGGAAGGTCATCGTCGCACGCTCCCATGAAGTTGCGGTGGAATAGGGACTGTTTTGACGTCTAGAATCCCTATTTAGTCCCTATTTCACCGCAACTTAAAAAGGGGCGCTGACCGGGTTGGTCAGCGCCCCTTTGTTGAATGGATTAACCACCAAGATAGGCTTTGCGGACGTTATCGTCGTGCAGCAGCTCTTGGCCCGTGCCGGTCATGGTAATCTTGCCGGTCTCGAGCACGTAGCCGCGCGTAGCAATCGAGAGCGCCATCTGCGCGTTCTGCTCGACCAGGAGCACCGTGGTGCCGGCCTTGTGCAGATCCTCGACAATCTGGAAGATCTGCTCAATCAGAATCGGCGCCAGGCCCATGGAAGGCTCGTCGAGCATGAGCAGCTTGGGGTTGCTCATAAGGGCGCGTCCCATAACGAGCATCTGTTGCTCGCCGCCCGAAAGGGTGCCGGCGACCTGGCGACGGCGCTCCTTAAGGCGCGGGAACTGCTCGTAGACGCGCTCCAGGCCCGGAGCAACCGTGGACTTGGGCTGTGTATAGGCGCCCATCTCTAGGTTCTCCTCGACCGTCATCTGCAAAAAGGCGCGACGGCCCTCGGGGACCTGAGCCAGGCCCTTACCCACCAGCTTATCCGCGGGCGTATGGGTAATGTCCTCGCCCATAAACTTGATGGAGCCGGTCTTGGAGCGCAGCAGGCCCGAGACGGTCTTGAGCGTTGTGGACTTACCAGCACCATTCGCACCGATCAGAGCAACGATCTCGCCCTCGTTGACGTTAAAGGAGATGTCCTTGATGGCGTGGATGGCGCCGTACCAGACGTTGATGTTGTAGACGGAAAGCATCGGCTCTGCCATTTAGTTCTCCCCCTTATCCTGCTTGCCCAGATATGCCTCGATAACGGCGTCGTTGTTCTGGATTTCCTCCGCCGTACCCTTGGCGATGACCTTGCCAAAGTTGAGCACGCAGATACCCTCGCAGATATTCATGACGAGCGACATGTCGTGCTCGATAAGCATGATGGCAATGCCGAAGGTGTCGCGAATCTTAACGATGTTCTCCATGAGCTCTGCGGTCTCGGACGGATTCATGCCGGCGGCAGGCTCGTCGAGCAGCAGCAGCTTGGGATTGGTGGCAAGTGCACGGACGATCTCCAGACGACGTTGAGCGCCGTAAGGCAGCGATCCAGCTTGCTCGTTTGCCAGATGCTCCATATCAAAGATGGACAGCAGCTCCATGGCGCGCTCGTGGGCGGCCTTCTCGTGCTTCCAATACGTCGGCAGGCGCAGCACGCCCTCAAAGCCGGAGTAGCGCTCCTGGTTATGCAGGCCGACCTTAACGTTATCCTCCACCGTCATGGTGTTGAACAGGCGAATGTTCTGGAATGTACGGGCAATACCCATGCGGTTGACCTGATAGACCGACTTGCCCGAGGTATCCTCGCCGTCGAGCAGGATGGTGCCGTGCGTGGGCTGATACACCTTGGTGAGCAGGTTGAAGACCGTGGTCTTACCGGCACCGTTGGGGCCGATCAGACCGGCGATCTCGGTCTTGCCGATAGTCAGGCTAAAGTCGTCGACTGCCTTAAGGCCACCGAACTCAATGCCCAGGTGGATGCACTCGAGTGCAGGGCGCTCGCCCAGGTCGCGGTCGGGAACGATGGCTCCGGAAGGATACGGGACCATCTTGCCCTTCTTGAACTCAAATTTACTGGGCATCGGCTGCCACCTCCTTCTTGGAAGCAAAGCGGTCCTTGACGCGACCGAAGAACGCCTTGAGCTGCGGGTTGTTGGTAAAGATCATGACCAGAATCAGCACGATGGCGTAGATGAGCATGCGGTAGTCCGAGAACTGACGGAGCAGCTCGGGAAGCACCGTGAGCAATGCCGCCGCGATGACGGAGCCGCGCATATTGCCCAGACCGCCCAGGACCACGAACACCAGGATGAGGATGGACGTGTTGAAGTCGAACTTGGTGGCGGAGAGCTGCGAGAAGTTACCGCCGAAGAGAGCTCCGGCAGCACCGGCGAGGGCAGCGGAAACCACGAAGGCGATCATGCGGTACTGGGTGACGGAGATGCCCACGGACTCGGCTGCAATCTTGTTGTCGCGCACGGCCATAATGGCACGGCCGGTACGGCTGCGAACCAGGTTGAGCACGATCACGAGTGCGACCATGACCAGGATGGCACCGGCGAGGAAGGTCGAGTACGTCGACACACCCGATGCGCCCTGCGCGCCCTTGATGATGGCGGTGCCGTCCTCGAGCAGATGCAGGTCGTCGATCGTGGAGTTACCCGTGATGTTAAAGATCACGTGCAGGCCGCGCGAGTCGACACCCACGATAAGGCAGGTGACGATCTCTTTGATGATCTCACCAAAGGCCAGCGTCACGATAGCCAGGTAATCGCCACTCAGACGAAGGACCGGGATACCGATCAAGAAGCCCAGGATGGCGGCAGCAAAGGCGCCGACCACGATGCTGATGATCAGGCGCACCGGATCGGAGGGAACGGCGCTCTCAAGGGCGACCGCGGTGACGATGCCCGTATAGGCACCGACGCTCATAAAGCCCGCATGGCCCAGCGACAGGTCGCCCGCGATGCCGACGACGAGGTTGAGGGAAATGGCCATGACGATATAGGCCGTGATGGGAACCAGCTGACCGGCGATCATGCGCGGAATCATGTGGTTGGACTGCATAAAGAACACGATGGCGAAGGCCACGATGCACATGGCGTACGTGACAAAGTCGTGACGCGTCTGCTTGTCTTTAAGAAACTTCATAACGCTCACCTACACCTTCTCGGGGACGTACTTGCCCAAGAGGCCGGCAGGCTTGACGAGCAGGACGATGATCAAAACACCAAAGACGATGGAGTTGGCAAGGCTCGTGGAAATGTAAGCCTGCGCCATCGCCTCGATGATGCCGATGAGAATGCCACCGACAAAGGCACCGGGGATGGAGCCGATGCCGCCGAAAACGGCAGCGTCGAAGGCCTTGATGCCAGGCATGGCGCCCGTGGTGGGCTGCAGGACCGGCGAGTAGGAGCACAGCAGCACGCCGGCGATGGCGGCAAGGGCGGAGCCGATGGCAAACGTCATCGAGATGGTGCGGTTGACGTTGATGCCCATGAGCTGAGCGGCGGCTTTGTCCTCGGACACGGCGCGCATGGCTTTGCCCATCTTGGTCTTACCTGTAAAGAACATCAGGCCGGCCATGATAACCAGGCAGGCGACGATGGTGACGAGCGAGACGGCGCTTACGTTGAACTTGGCCAAGAACTCCGGCACCTGGAAGGTGACGAGCGAAGTGAAGTTCTTGGGCGTGGCGCCCCACAGAAGCTGCGCGGCGTTCTGCAGGAAGTAAGACACGCCGATGGCCGTGATCAGAACGGCCAGAGGGCCTGCTTGGCGCAGCGGCTTATAGGCCAGACCCTCGATGAGAACACCGAGAACCGTGCAGACCACACAAGAGAGAACTACAGATGCCCAGCCCGGGAGGCCGAGATACGACGTGGCACAGAACGAGACATAGGCACCGACCATGATGACGTCGCCGTGAGCGAAGTTGAGCATCTTGGCGATACCGTAGACCATGGTGTAGCCCAACGCGATGATGGCGTAGACGCTGCCCATGGACAGGCCGTTGACCAGGTATTGGATAAAGACCGTCATGTTCCACATCCCCCTTTCGAATAGGTTTCCAGTTGATGTATGAAACAGGGACGTTACATCGTCCCTAGATACCAAGCAAGCAGGGAAGGCCAAAACCTCCCCTGCTTGGGATCAAAACCGCTCTATGTAAGGCGGCCTATTAGGCCTGTACGTACTTGCCGTCGGTAATGACGTACGCCGTCGGGTCCTTCTGGACCTGGCCCTTGTCGTTCCAGGAGAGCTTGCCAGTCAGACCGTCAACAGTAATGTTGCGCATAGCCTCGGGAAGCTTCTCGGCAACCTCGGTGGGGTCGGCGTCGACACCCAGGCCGGCCTCCTTGAGGGCCTCGACCACCGCATGCACGCCGTCGTAGGCGTCGGCGGCAAACTGGTCGGGGGTATCGCCGTACTTATCTTTGTAGGCGTTGACGAAGTCGGCGTTCTTCTCGTCGTCGGCGGAGAACGGGGTCATGAGCAGCAGACCCTCGGCAAGAGAGGTGTCGAAGCCCTCAACGCCCAGGATGCCGTCCATGCCGTCGCAGCCCATCATCTTGACGTCGTAGCCCATGTCCTTGGCGTTCTTGAGCAGGACGGACGCCGGCGTGTAGTAGATCGGCGCAAAGATCATGGTGGCGCCTGCCTGCTTGGCCTTGGTCAGCTGGTTGGTAAAGCTCGTGGCGGAGTCGTCCTTAAAGGTCTCCTCGTCGACAATCTCGAGCTTGGACTTAGCGGCCTGGGCCTTAAAGGAATCTGCGATGCCCGAAGAATAGGCGTCGCCGGAGTTATAGAACAGCACGAACTTCTCGTCCGCATACTTCTGCGCCAGGAACTTGGCAGCGTTGACACCCTGGTTGGGGTCGGTAAAGCAAACCTGGAAGACGCAATCCTTGCCCTTGGTAACGTCCTCGGAAGACGCGGACGGGGTGATCATGAACGTCTCGGGGTCGTTACCGCACTCTGCGGCAACGGCGACCGACGCACCCGTGGTGGTCGGACCGACGAGGGCCTGCATGCCCCAGTCGAGCAGGGTGTTGAAGGCGTTGACGGCCTTCTCGCCATCGGCCTGGTCGTCCTCGGCCTTGCTGACAAGCGGCAGCTCCTTAGTCGAGAAATCCTTGCAGCCAAGCTCGACAGCCTGTGTAACGGACTTGCCGTAGGACGCGTTGGCGCCGGTCAGCGGGCCGATGGTGCCAATCTTGAACGAAGCGTCGCTCGAAGCGGAACCGCTGTCGCCGCCGTTGGAGGAGCAGCCAGCTAGAATGGACATCGCCCCCAGACCTGCTGCGCTCGCGATAACGCTCCTGCGATTCATAACAGGGTTCAATGACTTACCGGTGAGGCTCGACATGCGGCTCTCCTCTCAAATCTCGTCGGGTTTCGGTTACCCGACAGGCCATCCTTCGCCGTGTTCGGCGTTCGCAAAATAGTAGACGCTTTAGTTGAGAAAAGTGGCGATTATTTCAACTTTTCTTTTGTTTTGCCCATTTATCCATAATTCTGCGTATTCCTGTCGGTTTATGCAGTTTAGCCACTTTATTGTGTGAAAGTAATGTTTCCGTTCTGTTACTGGCGCCCCTGCCCTGATTAAAACAGCCCCACCGGTGTCGTTATATGCACTTAGGCGGCGATGTACTTGCCGTCCTGAATCGCATAGGCCGTAGCGGGCTTTTCGACCTGGCCCTTGTCATTCCACGCCGACGAGCGCCTGCATGCCCCAGTCGCACAGGGCAAACCTTATGGTGCAAACGTTGACAGTTTGTTACGGAGTTTCGTTTGTAGCGAGCATGTTTCCAATGTTTCCGCAGCGTTTCGGGGGTGCCGTTTTGTGCGACTCCTGTTGCCTGGCGAGCACGCGCCCTCGGTTCACGCTAGAATGCACTCAACCTTTAAGCGGTTAATCCATCCATAAGATGCACGAAGGAGCTATCTATGAGCGAACCCCTGCGCACCGTGAACGTCGGTCTGATCGGTCTGGGAACCGTCGGCGGCGGCGTGGCCCGTCTGATCAAGAGCCACCACGATGAGTACCTGGCAGCCTACGGCATCGACCTTAAGCTGACCCGCGCCTGCGCGCTTGCTTGGGAGCAGGCCGAGGCGGCAGGCATTGAGCACGAGGCCTTTACGAGCGACTGGCACGATGTCGTCACCGACCCCGCCGTCGACATCGTCGTCGAGCTGATCGGCGGCGAGCATCCCGCAACCGAGATCTTTACCACCGCCTTCGAGAACGGCAAGCACGTCGTCTCTGCCAACAAGGCCCTGCTGGGCCGTCATGTCGAGACGCTCGCCGAGAAGGCGCGCGCATGCGGCGTGCAGATTAAGTGCGAGGCCAGCTGCGGCGGCGGCATCCCCATCGTGAGCACGCTCGAGCACGACTTGGTGGGCAACAAGGTCCTGACCATCGCCGGCATTCTCAACGGCACCACCAACTACATCCTGTCGCGCATGGACGCCGAGGGCGCCGATTACGCCGACGTGCTCGCCGACGCCCAGGCCAAGGGCTACGCCGAGGCCGACCCGTCCGCCGACGTCGACGGCTTCGACGCCGCCAGCAAGACGGCGATCCTCGCCTCCATCGGCTTTGGCACCCGCGTGACCACCGATGATGTGTACCAGCAGGGTATCCGTACCATCGGCGCCGAGGACATCGCCCAGGCCCGCGAGCTCGGCTACACCATTAAGCTGCTCGGCATCGCCCGCAACACCGACGCCGGCGTCGACGTTCGCGTGCACCCCACGCTGATCCCCGCCGATCACATGCTTGCCAAGGTCAACGGCGCCATGAACGCCGTCTACGTGGTGGGTGACGCCGTGGGCGAGACCATGTTCTACGGTGCCGGCGCAGGCTCCTTCCCCACCGCGAGCGCCGTCGTGGGCGATATCCTGTCGCTCTCCGAGCAGATCAGCCGCGGTGTGGCTCCGCTGCCCGAGATTGAGCCCTATGGTCACAACCTCGCCTTTAAGCCCATGGACGAGCTCCAGACCAAGTACTATGTGCGCCTGAAGGTCGCCGACCGCGTGGGCGCCCTGTCCGAGACGGTCGATATCTTTGCCAAGCACAACATCTCGATCTCGCTCATCAACCAGGTCGAGGACGGCAAGTCGGGCGTCAGCGATGCCTGCTCGGTCATCTTCCTGACGCACCGCGCGCTCGAGAAGGACGTCCAGGCTGCCGCCGCCGAGCTTGCCAGCGTCGACTGCGTGGCCGAGGTCGCCAACGTCCTGCGCATCGAGAACGTCGAGGCCTGGACCGAAGGCGTCATGGCCAACTAGTCCATCAATCGCCTAGCAATACGCGCTTTGAGGGCTCCCGTCCGATGTGGGACGGGAGCCCTTTTGTCTCCTGCCCTAAGCACAACGGCAGAGCACATTTGCGCGAGCCGCTCATCGGTAACGCGGGCTACCGTTCACCGATATGCAAACGCGGCCGATTCCGGCTACCGCTACGCTGTGCTGCGTACGTCCACCCCCAAAGAATGGAGGCACCATGTTGCTCGAGGACAAGAAAGCAATCGTCACCGGAGGCACGCGCGGTATCGGCTATGCAATCGCCTGCCGTTTTATCGAGGAGGGTGCCGCCGTCACCGTCTTTGGCTCGCGCCAGGAGACTGCCGATGCAGCCGTTGAGAAGCTGACAGCCGTCTATCCCGACGCCAAGGTCTGGGGCCGTTCCTGCGACCTCACCTCGCTCGAGGCCGTGACCGAGGCCTTTACCCAGGCTGCAGCCGACATGGGCGGTCTCGATACGGTCGTCAACAACGCCGGAATCTCCCAGCGCTCGCCCCTTTTGGACTATACAGCCGAGGAGTTCGCCAAAGTTATGGACCTCAACGTCGTCGCCGTCTTTAACGGCCACCAGGCTGCTGCCAAGATCATGACCGAGGCCGGCCACGGCGGCACCATCACTACCACAAGTTCGATGGTCGCCAAGTACGGCCAGCCTTCCGGCGTCGGTTACCCCACGTCCAAGTTTGCCGTCAACGGCATGGTCCAGTCGCTCTCGCGCGAGCTCGCCCCCATGGGCATCCGCGTCAACGCCGTCGCCCCAGGCGTAACCAAGACCGATATGGTCGCCAACCTGCCCGAAGAGGTCATCAAGCCCATCATCGCCACCATCCCGCTCGGCCGCATGGGCGAGCCCGAGGATGTCGCCAACGCCTTTGTCTTCTTGGCAAGCGACATGTCATCCTATGTCACGGGCGCCGTGCTCCCCGTCGACGGAGCCGCCCGCTCCTAAGGGGCCACAAGCCTCAACTCCTAGCCTCAATATAGTCCAACAAAGAAGGCGCGTCGTCTGCATCAACTGCAGGCAGCGCGCCTTCTTCTGTTATGAAAGGGAAACTATGTCCCAGTATTTCGGATCAGAACGGGGCACGGTTTCCCCCAGGACCTCCTTGCGGAAACTGCGTCCCGTTTTGAACGCAGATTCTGGGAAGTGGTTTCCGCAACGGGTCTCTCGCGGAAAGCGCGTCCCACTCTGGACGCCCATTCCGGGACACCGTTTCCCAACGGCCCCTGTTTCGGAAACCACATCCCGTTTCGAGCCTTCAAAGCGTGACGCGACTCCCTTGAGAGACTATCGACTACTTACCGTCGTCGTCCTGGGCTTCTTCGCGCGCATAGAGTTCCAGCATGCGGCGGCGGTATTCGCGCACGGCGAGCTTGGCGCGCTCCAGGCGGCGGCGCTCACGCGGAGTCAGCTTGGACGGGTCGATCTCGTCGCCATAGGTCTTCTCGGCCAGCAAATGAGCGGCGTCCACGATACGGACATCGATGTGCCCGTTTGCCGCCTCGGTCGAGAGGCGGTCGGCAATGGAATCAAGGGTAGGTATGCCGTCGAGCGAACGCCCATGTCCATGCGAGGTCAGCAGCTCGTGCTCGCGTGCGAGCAGGCTCGCCAAATCGTGATGGGCGCGCAGGATGTCAAGCGCATCGGATGGATGCTCGGCAACCTCTGCCACGGCAGCGACCGGTGCGGCGTCGACCACGCGGTAGAAGAGCTGCGCGAGCAATGGCATCAAGAACACCGTGATGGCACCGGCGGCAACCATGACCGACGCAATATCTTGCGACAGCGCGCCCGCGTTGACGGCAACGCTCGTCACGGCAACGATGATCGGCAGGGCCGTGGTGCAGTACAGGGCCACGGTAATGCGACCATACGCCGACACATCGCGCGTCGCAGGACAAATGCTCATAGAAATAAGGATAGGCACCGCGCGAATGATCAGCAACGCCACGATAAAGCCCGCGAGCAAGCCCGGGCGCGACGCCACGGCCGTCAGGTCGATCTTTGCGCCCGATACGGTAAAGAACACCGGAATCAAAAAGCCGTAGGCCAGGCCGTCGAGCTTAGTCTCGAGCGTATGGTTGCCCTCGGGGATGATATAGCGCAGGACAAAGCCGGCGGCAAAAGAACCCAACACGATATCGAGGTCAAAGACGGCGGAGAATGCCACGAGCGTGACCAGGATGAGCACCGTCAGGCGCACGAAGGTCTGCGACGTGGTATCGGCGCGCTCCTCGACAAACGCAAAGAAGCGGCTGCCGACGCGCTTGGAGCGGCTTGGGACCACGGCCAGCAGCACGCAGACTACAGCAAACAAGCCAAGGATTACGAGCGTTTGGATGCCAGTGCGAGCAGACAGCAGCACCGACATGGCGAGCACGGGACCGAGCTCGCCCCAAGTGCCATACGCGAGAATCGAGTCGCCCACACGCGTGCCAGTGAGCGAGCGCTCACGCATGATGGGCACGAGCGTGCCGAGCGCCGTCGAAGTGAGGGCAAGCGTCACGGCGATACCGTCGAAATGACTGACCGAGAACCACGGGGTAAAGCGCACGGCAAGCCAGGCGATACCAAACGTGACGGCCCACGTCGCCAAGCCGTAGCGCCCCTCGACGCCCGTGATGCTCTTGGGGTCGATCTCAAAGCCGGCAAGCAGGAACAAAAAGGCCAGGCCCAGCTCGGACACAAGCGAGACCTCAGCATCTACATGGATGACGCCGAGCATATGGGGTCCCAGCACCGCGCCGAGCACGAGCAAAAAGACCGTCTCGGGAACAGGTTTTCCGGGAATCGCCGAGGCGATAAAAGGACTCGCAAAGGCCACGAGTGCGATGATGGCGAGCGAAACGAATGCCATGTGATGCCTTTCTCTTGTTTGCGCTTCACTGTAGCACCCTCGCCGTCCTCAACGCGCCGCGAGCTGTCGTATCATAGTGAGGTTTACAAACATGTGGCTCAAGGCGACCGCGAGGCTTGCCCCGTAAACCGACCGCTGCCGCATACCGTACCGTACGCCCAACCGATCAGGAAGGCAGGAACCAATGGTCTCTCGTATCTACGTGGAGAAGAAACCCGGGTTCGACGTCGAGGCTCAGCAGCTCAAGGGCGAGCTGACCGAAATTCTCGGCATCAAGGGCATCGAGGCCCTGAGGATCATCAACCGCTACGACGTCGAGGGCATCGACGAGGAGCTTTTCCGCTCCTGCGTGCCGACCGTCTTTAGCGAGCCCCAGGTCGATGTGACCTACGACGAGCTCCCCGCAAGCGATGGCGCCGTCTTTGCCGTCGAATTCCTGCCTGGCCAGTTTGACCAGCGCGCCGACTCCGCCAGCGAGTGCGTGCAGCTCATCAGCCAGGGCGAGCGCCCCGCCGTGCGCTCCGCCAAGGTCTATATGATCTCGGGCGCTCTGGACAAAGCCGCCATCGATGCCATCAAGCACTACGTGGTGAACCCCGTCGAGGCGCGCATCGCCTCGCTCGACCTGCCCGAGACGCTGTACATGGAGACCCCCGAGCCCCAGCCCGTCGAGGTGCTCGACGGCTTCCGCGAGCTCGACGAGGCCGGCCTTGCCGCCTTTATTTCCGAGCGCGGCCTTGCCATGGACGAGGCGGACATCGCCTTCTGCCAGCAGTACTTCCGCGATGAGGACCGCGACCCCACCATCACCGAGATCCGCGTGATCGACACCTACTGGTCCGATCACTGCCGCCACACCACCTTCGGCACCGTCCTGGACGACGTGACGATCGACGACGCCGTGGTGCAGCAAGCCTTCGACCGCTACATGGAGATGCGCCACGAACTCGGTCGCGACGCCAAGCCCGTCTGCCTCATGGACATGGGCACCATCGGCGCCAAGTACCTCAAGAAGACCGGCGTCATGACCGATGTCGACGAGTCCGAGGAGATCAACGCCTGCACCGTCAAGGTGAAGGTCGATGTCGACGGCGAGGACCAGGACTGGCTGTTCCTGTTTAAGAACGAGACCCACAACCACCCGACCGAGATCGAGCCCTTCGGCGGTGCCGCCACCTGCGTGGGCGGCGCCATCCGCGACCCGCTCTCGGGCCGCAGCTACGTGTACCAGGCCATGCGCGTCACCGGCGCCGGCGACCCCACCGTCCCGGTTTCCGAGACGCTCGAGGGCAAGCTGCCGCAGCGCAAGCTCGTAACCACCGCTGCCGCCGGCTACTCCAGCTACGGTAACCAGATCGGCCTTGCCACCGGCCAGGTCAACGAGCTCTATCACCCCGGCTACGTGGCCAAGCGCATGGAGGTCGGCGCCGTCGTGGGCGCTACCCCGGCAAACCACGTGCGTCGCGAGTGCCCCGCCCCCACCGACAAGATCATCCTGCTGGGCGGTCGCACCGGCCGTGACGGCATCGGCGGTGCCACCGGCTCATCCAAAACCCAGAACACCGAGTCCATCGAGACCTCGGGCGCCGAAGTCCAGAAGGGCAACGCCCCGGTCGAGCGCAAGCTGCAGCGTCTGTTCCGCCGCGGCGACGCCTGCCGCCTGATCAAGCGCTGCAACGACTTTGGCGCCGGCGGCGTCTCGGTCGCCGTGGGCGAACTTGCCGACGGCCTGTATGTCGACCTGGACACCGTGACTAAGAAGTACGACGGCCTGGACGGCACCGAGCTCGCCATCTCCGAGTCCCAGGAGCGTATGGCCTGCGCCGTCGCCGACGGTGACGTCGAGGAGTTTATGGGCTACGCCGCCGAGGAGAACCTCGAGGCGACCGTTATCGCCGAGGTTACCGCCGAGCCGCGCATGCGCATGGCCTGGAACGGTGTCGCCATCGTCGACCTATCCCGCGAGTTCCTCAACTCCAACGGTGCACCCAAGCACCAGGTCGCCCACGTGTGCGCCCGCAGCGTGTGGCAGCCCAGCTGGGCCGGCACCACGCTTGCCGAGCGCATGACCTCGCTTGTCACCGACCTCAACGTCGCCTCCAACAAGGGCCTTTCCGAGCGCTTCGACTCCACCATCGGTGCCGCGACCGTACTCATGCCCTTTGGCGGCAAGACGCAGCTCACCCCCAGCTCGGCTATGGTCGCCAAGTTCCCCGTGGACGGCGAGACCACCACGGCAAGCGCTATGGCATGGGGCTTCAACCCCTACCTGATGGAGGCCGACCAGTTTGCGGGCGCTTACCTGTCCGTGGTCGAGTCCATCGCCAAGCTCGTGGCCGCCGGCTTTGAGCACAAGCGCGCCTATCTCTCCTTCCAGGAGTACTTCGAGCGCCTGCGCACCGAGGCCGAGCGTTGGGGCAAGCCCATGGCTGCAGTACTCGGCGCCCTCATGGCCCAGGTCGACCTGGGCGCCGGTGCCATCGGCGGCAAGGACTCTATGAGCGGCTCGTTTGAGGACGAGGCCGGCGAGCTCAACGTTCCGCCGACCCTGATCAGCTTCGCTGTGGCCGTGGGCAAGGCGGCCCGCGCCGTCTCCCCCGAGTTCAAGGGCCTGACGCACCGCGTCGTCCGCATCGCCCCCGCCACCTACGGCGAGGATTACCGCCCCGACGCCCAGCAGCTGCTCGCCGCGTTTGACGCCGTCGAGGCGCTCACTGCTACCGGCGACGCCCTGGCCGTCTCCACGCCCGGCTACGGCTGCGGCGCCGAGAGCCTCTTCAAGATGTGCGTCGGCAACCAGATCGGCATCGAACTTGCCGAGGACGTGGACGTGGAGAGCCTCTTCACCCCGCTCTACGGCAGCTTTATCGTCGAGCTCGCCGAGGATGCCGAGCTGCCCGAGGTCGCCGACGGCGTTGTCGTCGAGCCCCTGGGCACCACCGTCGAGGGCTATGTCATCGACACCGGCTCCGAGGTCATCGAGCTCGCCGAGCTCCAGGAGGCCTGGGAGAGCGGCATCGAGGGCGTCTTCGCCTACCGCAGCGTCGGCGAGACCCCCGAGGTCGAGACCAT
Organism: uncultured Collinsella sp.; assembly: GCA_959028445.1. Taxonomy (GTDB): domain Bacteria; phylum Actinomycetota; class Coriobacteriia; order Coriobacteriales; family Coriobacteriaceae; genus Collinsella. Next base: position 28,949 of record CAUFRY010000014.1, read on the forward strand.
CGACTTCCGTGCCAAGGATATCCACGTGTACGGCGGCGCCAAGATCGCCCGCCCGCGCGTGATCATCCCCGTGTTCCCCGGCAACAACTGCGAGTACGACAGCGCCCGCGCCTTCCGTGCCGCCGGTGCCGAGGCCGACACCTTCGTGATTAACAACCTCACGCCCGAGGCCGTCGCCGAGAGCACCCGCGAGCTTGCCCGCCGCATCCGTGCAAGCCAGATCGTTATGATCCCCGGCGGCTTCTCGGGCGGCGACGAGCCCGACGGCTCTGCCAAGTTCATCACGGCGTTCTTCCGCGCTCCCGAGGTCACCGAGGCAGTCCGCGACCTGCTCAAGGCCCGCGATGGCCTGATGCTGGGCATCTGCAACGGCTTCCAGGCCCTGATCAAGCTCGGCCTGGTGCCCTACGGCGACATCGTCGACGCCACGCCCGATGCGCCCACGTTGACGTTCAACACCATCGGTCGCCACCAGAGCCGTCTGGTGCGCACCCGCATCTCGTCCAACTTGTCCCCGTGGCTGTCGCAGTGCAGCCTGGACGACCCCTACACCGTCGCCATCAGCCACGGCGAGGGCCGCTTTGTCGCCAATGACGAAGTGCTCGCCCAGCTGATCGCCAACGGCCAGGTCGCCACGCAGTACGTGGGCGAGAACGGCAAGCCCAGCATGGATCTCTCCGTCAACCCCAACGGCTCCGCACTCGCCATCGAGGGCATCACGAGCCCCGACGGCCGCGTCCTGGGCAAGATGGGCCATGCCGAGCGTCGCGGCGACAACCTGTACCGCAACGTGCCCGAGCATGTCCCCGGCGATAAGTTCATGCCGATCTTTGAGAGCGGCGTGGCCTACTTCGCTTAAACCTTTCCCATCGGGTACAATCCCCTCGGGTAACAACACCCGCCACCGACACATCCGGTGGCGGGTTCTTTTTTGCTTCGCGCATACAGGAAGGACATCATGGAAAGCCGCAAGCCGTATCTCGCCACCCTGCCCGGACTCATCCTGGGCTGCCTCGTCTGCTGCGCGCTCTGGGGATCGGCTTTTCCCTGCATCAAGATCGGCTACGGCCTCTTTGGCATTCCCGCACACGACAGCGCCTCGCAGCTGCTCTTCGCGGGTCTGCGCTTCACCCTTGCCGGCATGCTGGTCATTGTTGGCATGAGCGTGGCCCAGCGCCGTCCGCTCGTTCCGCAAGTGCGCGATATCAAGCCCATCTGCATCTTGTCGCTCTTCCAGACCATCGGGCAGTACTTCTTTTTCTACCTGGGGCTCTCGCGCGCCAGCGCCATGTCGAGTTCCATCATCGAGGCCAGCGCCAACTTCCTCGCAATCCTCTTTGCCGCCCTGGCATTTCACACCGAGAAGCTCAATACGGCCAAGGTGCTTGGCTGTGCGCTGGGCTTTGCCGGCGTCGCGCTCGTCAACCTCTCGGGCGCAGATGGCACCTTTGGCTTCAGGCTCGATGGCGAGGGCTTTATCCTAGCCTCCACTGTCGCGGGTGCCCTTTCGACCTGCCTGATCGGTATCTTCTCGCGTGAGCACGACGGCGTCTTGCTTGCCGGGTGGCAGTTCTTGGTCGGCGGACTGGTCCTCACCGCCATCGGTTTGTTGATGGGCGGCGCGCTCTCCCCCACGGCGATTGCCCCCGCCATCGCACTCATTATCTATATGGCACTCATTTCCGCCGTCGCGTACTCGCTATGGTCGCGTCTGCTTGCCGTCAACCCCGTCAGCCGTGTGTCGGTCTTTGGCTTTATGAATCCAGTCTTTGGCGTACTGTTGAGCGCTCTGCTGCTCGGCGAGGGCGCTGGCACGAGCCCTGTTACCGTACTTGTTGCCCTGCTGTTGGTCTGCGGCGGCATCATCATCGTCAACAGGCCCAAAAAGGCCTAGCGAGCTCACCTTTTTAGGGAGGATGTTCGCACACTTTAGCTTAATGGAGTACATCGGAGAGCCGAGGGCCGCCATGCACGCCAGCGTGCGCCCTTTTTCTAGCGTATCTGGGCGCCGGCTTTCTTCTTCTCGCGCTTTACGCGGTAGAGCTCCGCGTCGGCAGCACGAAGCAAGTCTTGCCAGGTATCGACGCCATCACCGACCCGTGCGTAGCCGATGGACATCCGCAACAGATACGGAACCTCGGCGCGCGAGCTCATCGTTGATTGTCGCACACAGATGCATGATATCCTGTTCCGCCACTGCCTTTTGGAGCACCACGAACTCATCGCCACCATAACGTGCGATAAAGCCGCCAGACGCCGAGCAGACTTCTTTGAGCGCAGCGGATATGACCTGAAGAGCGTGGTCGCCCTCCACATGCCCATAGCGATCGTTAATCTGCTTAAAGCCGTCGGCGTCCATCATAAGCAGATATACATCTTCGGCCTGATCCACATTTGAGAAGAGCGACAGCATATAGGTCTCAAAACGGTTGCGATTGTTAAGTCCAGTCAACGGGTCGGTCGAGATGAGCTGCTCCTGGTAGATGATGTAGAGCAGCAACATGCTAATCATTATGCCGACACAAAGGCCGGGCACCGAGTATACGACCTGAAAGGTACCGCCCACCAGGGCCGGAATGGCGAAAAATGCCAAGGTTCGATAGATGGCCTTCGTCTGCAGGCTCTCGACCCTGCGAGATTGCACAAATGCATGCAGGGACGTATGTATAACGTAACAGTAGCTGACGATGGGCTGGATCATATAGGCAAAGCCGCGACGATACACGCCCTGCGAATCGATATAGAACAGGGCGTGCGTCCAGTAACTGGTAAACGCCAGCACGACCACCAGAGCCGTAGGCAACGCTACAAGCACCACCCTATAGCGCGAGGTCAAAAGGCGAGAACCCTGCACCGTCTCGGAATAGATAAACCAAATGAGACACGCGATAGCAAAGAGCGAAAACGAAACCGCGTTGGAAATCCAGTTGGCAGCAATGCCCAACGTGCCGTCCACACCGTCCGAAAGCGTCCAGATCATATCGAATAATATGTACGCGGCAGAGGTGTAGCCAAGCATGCTAAACAATAGCTGCTGGGTGCTCGAGAACAAGGAGCGACGACTTCGCACGGCAAGCCCGATAAGAACAATCATGCATAGCACGAATATCTCAATCTTAAGTGCCTTAACCACTAGCGCCATCCCTTCAATACCCAAGTGGTCAGAATCGCCCAATTCGAATCAGGGCAATAAACACCCCTTAACTCCGCAGGGGTAAAGGGGATAATAGCAGAGCGCCCGAACATCACTGCAAAACAGTTTCTGTTCGGGCGCCCATACGGCGCGAATTGCACACGCCGGCATCATTGATGGGTATCGATTGCTACTCGCCATCGATGTCAGTCGCGACGGCCTCCTCGATGGCCTCGACACCGACAGGCGACAGATCCTCCTTGCCTTGGCAGAACTTCTTGTCGACCCAGCCAGTCAGAATCGGAGCCATGATCGCCGTGATGATAACGGCGGTGGCGATCTGAGCGTACGCGGTGGGCGCAAGCTCGGCGTAACGCGGTGCGACCTCGGCGAGGGCAACCGGTGTGGTCATAGCCGTGCCGGCAATGGTGGAGCAAGCCACAGCGGCCTTGCCATTGCCGCCGCACAGACGCTCGAACGCAAAGGTGATGGGACCGACGACAAACAGCGTGACAAGGCCCAGCAAGATGCCGGAAATACCGCCGGTGATAAAGCTCGACAGGCTCATGGACGCACCGAGCTGAAATCCGATGACGGCAATCGCGGGATTGGCACCGGGAACCAGCAGGTTCTTGATAAACGGGAACAGGTTGCCCAGAACCATGCCGATAACGAGTGGCAAGATGGAGCCGACAATGGTGCCAATGGGAATGTTGGCGAGGCCGGAAACACCGAGGATGATCATAGTGACGGCGGGGCCGGCCGTAAAGAACAGGATACCGACGGCGCCCTGCTCAGACTCATCACCGAACTCGCCCATGATGCCCGTATAGAGCGCCATGTTGCAAAACGTGATGCCGCCGATGATAGACACGGAGCTCAGACCCAGGAAGTTGTCGTTAAAGCAATATGCCACGCCCAGGCCGAGAGCCGCTGCGACGACCAGCTTGGGAATCAGCACGACGATGCCGGTCTTGATAGCGCCCGGCGTGGACTTAAAGCTGATGCCGGCGCCCACAAACAGCAGGATCGCGGCGACGATGGTATTAGAGCCACCGCGGCAGGCAGCCGTAAAGAATCCGCCGATCTCAAAAACCTGCGGGCAGAAGGTGTTGAGCAAAAGACCGACGATCATAGGATAAATCATGATGTCGCCCGGGATGCGCGGGACCTTGAATTTCTTTTGCTCGTTGGCGGTCGCTTCCTGTGCCATGAAACCCCCATTTCCGCTGACGGGATACAAAAGCCCACGTCACGCTTTGCTACAGTAAAGTTTGACCATGGTACCAGAAGAAATAGACCAGCTCGGTGAAAAATTGGATTCGTTGGCCGGGATGCTAAACGTGTCCCGCTCTTATACGAGGCTCAAAACGATATAGAGCACGATGCCCGAAACACAGCACCACAACATCGACTTTGTCCTGATTGCCACCACCACGACGCCGGCAGCCGCAATCCAGGGAACCAAGGCAGGCCAGAGTCCCGCGTCGAACGCCCCGGGGCTCACCAAGTCGTTGGCGACCAGCGCGGCAAAGGCAGCGGGCGGGATATAACCCAGGGCCTCGGTAATGCGGGGCGACAGCGTTCTCCCGCGCAAGGCAAACGCCGGCGCGATGCGAAAGAACGCGATAGCAGCCCACGACGACAGCCACAGAACCAAGAACTCGTTAACGGGCATCGCGGGCACCTCTTCCGTCTAATACAGCATCGCACGCCAGCGCAATGGCAATGCCGACCACGACGCTTGCCGGCACGGCAATATTCGCGAGGCTCAAGAACTTGCATACGGCGACGGACACCGCGCCCGAAACCGCCGCGACAACGTTGCCGCGCGACAGCCGCTGCGAAAAGAGTAGACAGATAAAGAGCGACGTGCAGACAAAACTCGCAATAGCGGTAGGAACATCGACAACGGCACCGACGATGGCACCCATCGTGCACGAAGCGCCCCATGTCGCGATGAGGATCACGTTGAGCACGAAGGATTCGCGCGGGCCCCAATCCTCCCCCTCAACCAGCTTGGCAAGCGAGATGCCGTATGCCTCCTCGGTAAGCGTCGCGGCAACAGCCAGCGTCTGACGCTTCGAGGCACCCGTCAGATGCGGAGCGATCGATGCCGAGTAAAGCGCAAAGCGCGAGGAGATTGCGGCGACGCTCGCGACGATCGACGCCGCAGGCACACCTGCCAGCCACAGATTGCAGATCATAAACTGCCCGCTGCCCGTCACGAACGTGCTGCTCAGAGCAAAGACCATCCAGGGTTCCATTCCCGTCTGCCCCATGATCATTCCGCACGGCGCGCCTATTGCAACATAGGTAAGCATCACTGGCCAGACGGTTCTAACGATTTTGAGCACCATACGCTTCTCATCCTGATAAAGTCTCCGAGCCGCATGTAGCGACACGGCAGAATCATCATCCGACAGCAACCGAGTTCACCTACAATTGCCACCGGATCGAAAGACACAACTTTTTAGGAAGTCATTATGACAGCTATCGATCGAGACCGGGCGCGCGCGGCCTTCAAAAGCTACACCGATGCCTACGACGCCACCAACCCACGCATCGCGCTCAAAATCGAGCATACGTACCACGTGGCCGAGGCATGCGATGCCGTAGCGCGCGAGCAGGGCTGGTCGTCAGAAGATATTGACCTGGCATGGCTTTGCGGCCTGCTACACGATATGGGCCGCTTTGAGCAGCTGCGACGCTGGGACACCTTTAAGGACGCCGAGAGCATGGGCCATGCGGCGCTGGGCATCGAGGTCCTCTTTGGCGAGAATCCCGCCGATGCACCCGCCGTAACAAGCATCCGCGACTTTATCGATGACCCGGCAGAAGATGAGCTCATCCGAGCGAGCATTGCCTATCACAGCGATTTCCGTCTACCCGCGCAGCTCGACGTGCGCACGCGAAGCTTCTGCGATATCGTGCGCGATGGTGACAAGATCGACATTATGCGCACCATCGCCGACAGCACCGTCGACACCATCCTCAAGGTGGATGAGGACGCGTTTCTAGCCAGTCGCTTCTCGGCACCGACGCTTGCCGCCTTTGACGAGCACCGTTGCGTCGCACGCGATGAACGCGACGAGCCCGCAGACTACTTGGTGGGACTCATCTGCTTTATGTTTGAGCTCGTCTATCCAGCGAGCCGCGCGCTGGCGTGCGAACAGGGCGATATCCACCGCCTGCTCGACGCGCCCTTTGGCATTACGCGGCCCTTTACCGACCCCGCCACGCAGGCAACCTGGAGCCGCCTAAAGGACGAGATGCGCGACTGGCTGACGCGCGCCTAGCGCTCAAGCTGGGCCAGCAGCTCCTCGACGACCTCGACGGCGTCCCCAACAACCTTGTACTGGGCGGCACCAAAGATGGGGGCATCCGGGTCCTCATTGATGGCGACAATGCACTCCGCCCCACCGATGCCGGCGAGATGCTGGATAGCGCCCGAGACACCGATGCTCACGAGGAGCTTGGGCGAGACCGATACACCCGTCTGGCCAATTTGGTGGCGATACTCCAGCCAGCCGGCCTCCACCACGGGGCGCGTGCAGCCAAGCTCGGCACCCAGAGCCTCGGCAAGCTTTCGCATCAGCGGTAGGTTTTTCTTGGAGCCGATGCCGCGGCCCACCACGACTAGACGCTCGGCATCGGCAATTGAGGCCTGCTGTCCCCACTCCTCGGCGGGAATCGAGATCTCGACACGGGCCTTAACGTCATCCGCTAGCACTACCTGGGCAATCGTGCCGGAGCGACTATAGTCAAACTCGGGCGCCTTAAAGATGCCGGGGCGCACCGTTGCCATCTGAGGACGGTGGTTGGGGCAGATAATGGTGGCCATCAGGTTGCCGCCAAACGCCGGGCGCGTCTGCTGCAGCAGACCCGTCTCCGTATCCATCGAAAGCACCGTGCAATCGGCCGTAAGGCCCGTCTGCAAGCGCACGGCCACACCGGGCGCCAGCTCGCGACCAAAGGCGGTCGCGCCGTACAGAATGGCCTCGGGCTTGCGCTCGGCTACCAAATCGCAGATCAAGCGGGCGTAGACCTCCGCGTCGTTCTGACGCAGGCGCTCGTCACGACAGACCAGAACTTCGTCCGCACCGGCGCAAATCAGATGCTCCAGGTCCCCGAGTGAGCCCTCGGGGCTCATGCCGACCAGTGCCACCAGACGGCAGCCGCGGGCATCGGCAAGCTCGCGCCCCCTGCCCATGAGCTCGAAGGCCACGGATGCAACGGCATCGTGCTCGTCAGTCTGCACGAAGATCCAGATGTCTCGATATGCGTCAAGGTCTGCCGCGCCGGCGGCCTCGTCGCGCTCAATCGAGATGGCGTTGACGGGGCAGGCGTCGACGCACCCGCCGCACAGGATACAGCCGTCGGTTACGCGGGCACAGCGATTGGGGCGCTCGCCCTCCACCACAATGCCGCCCGAGGCGCAGGCGCGAACGCAGCGACCACAGCCGATGCAGGCTTCGCTATCGATAATCAGCCCGCTCATCTATGCCATCCCCTCGATAATCTTGGCAAGTTTTACCGCCTGCTCGGACGCCGTTCCCTCAACGGCCTCGCACGTTTGGTCACGGTCGGGCACAAACGAGCGCACGACCTGCGTCGGTGATCCGGCAAGGCCGCAACGCGAAGGATCGGCGTTTACGTCGGCAGCGCTGGCCACGCGCACGTCTGCATCCTCGGCCGCGCGAATACCGGCAATACTCGGCATGCGCAGCTGGCCAATCTCCTTGGCGGTCGTCATCGCACACGGCATCTCCAGGTACACCGTCTCCTCGCCGGCATCGCAGCCGTGGACGAGCGCCAGCGAGCCACACGTCGTAAATCCCGCGCTCTGCACACAGCTCACGTCGGTCACGCAGGGGACCCCAAAGGCGCCGGCCAGCTCGGGGCCGATCTGGGCCGTATCGCCGTCCACTGCCATCTTGCCGCAGATGAGCAGGTCAAAGTCCTCATCGAGTGCCTCGATGCCGCATTTGAGGGCATAGGTGGTGGCTAGGGTATCGGCGCCCGCAAAGGCTCGGTCGGTCAGCAGCAGCGCGTCGTCGGCACCGCGGGCGATGCAGTCGCGCAGCAGCGATTCGGTCGCGGGGATGCCCATCGACACCACCGTCACACGCACGTCCATGCCAAAGCCGATAAAGTCGTCCTTCAGCGCTAGCGCACATTCGAGGGCACTTGCATCGAAGGGATTAATGACCGCCTGCTTGCCATCGCGCACGATGGTATTGGTCTTGGGGTCCATCTTGACCTCGGTGCTTCCCGGCACGGCCTTGACGCACACCACCATATGGAAATCGCTCATCTTCACGCGCCCCCTTTCTGGACGAGCTCATCCAAGAGCTTCTCCGAAAACAGGTTACCGCGGCCCAGCTGCCCGGCAGGATCGAGCTGGAGCCTAAGCCGTGCCGACTCGACCATGGCCTCGTGACCGTACATCGTCTCCAAGAAGTCCGCCTTGATCTTGCCGACGCCGTGCTCGGCAGAAACGGCACCGCCCATGGCCGTGACCTCGGAAGCCCACTGGGCAAAGAGTTCTCCGCCGCGGCGATAATCCTGTGCATCGCGCGGCAGAATGTTCACATGCAGATGGTTGTTGCCGATATGTCCCCAGGCGGCAGACTCAAGCCCGCTTTCGGCCAGCGTACGGCGATAGAGGGCCACGACATCGGCCAGGCGCGCGTTGGGCACCGACATGTCCGACCCCAGCTTGGTAATGGTGGGGTCGGTGCGGCGACGCTCGTCAATGAGCATGTTGACACTCTCGGGGACGGCGTGGCGGAAGAACCGCTGGCACTCGCGATCGACCTCGGTGCGCGCGACCCATGTCGCATCGTCACTGCCGCCCGCAAGCTCCAGTACCCACCCCAAGTGATACAGCTCCTCAGTCGCCTGAACTTCGTCGTCGCAGTCGAGCTCCACGTAGACACAGACCTTGATCTCTTTGTCGAGCGGCGGCAGCGAGGCGAACGCGGTCGACTGCTCACGCTGACGACGCAGGATATCCAGGGCGCCCGCATCGAAATATTCGATGGCAGCCGCGTGGGACAGGACGGGACGCACAGAATCGGTGAAGGACACGGCCTTGTCTTCGCTGTCAAAGAAACAGCTCACGCCCCAAACGACCGCAGGCGCCGCCTGCAGGGCAATCTCGAGCTCAGTGATGACGCCGATTGTGCCACACGCACCGATAAACAGGTCGATGGCATCCATATCGTCAGCAACGAAATAGCCCGAAGCATTTTTGGTCTTGGGCATGGTGTAGTCGGGAAGGTCGAGCTCGAGCGCGCGGCCCTCTGCCGTCACGAGCGACAGATGGCGACCCTGGGTAAAAGCCTCGCCGCGCTGAAGCTCAAGCAAATCGCCATCAGCCAGCGCGACGTGGAGTCCCGTGATATGTGGGCGCATGGGGCCGTAGGCGTAGCTGCGGGCATCGGAGGCGTTACATGCCGCCATGCCGCCCAGACAGGCAGATGCCTCGGTGGGATCGGTGGGAAAAAACTGCTCGGGGGCCTCTTGGAACTCCTCGTAGGCCTCAAGCGATGCCTGGTCCCAACCAGCGGTCGGCAGCACCTTCTTGCCCAGCTGCTTGCGCAGTTCCGAAAGCACAACGCCCGGCTCCACGCGCAGCAGAAATTGGCCTTGTTCATCGCGGCGAAGGCCCAAGTAGCGATTCATGCGGGAAGTATTGAGAACGTGACCGCCATGAGGCACGGCGCCGGCGGCAAGACCGGTCCGGGCGCCCTGAACCGTCACCGGGACACGCTCGGCATGGAGCTTTTTCAAAATGGCGCGGACCTCGTCCTCCGTTGTCGGAAACGAGATGCTCGAGGCCTCGCCCGATGTGCGAGACTCATCGCGACCATACTCTTCGAACTCGTCGGTGAAGGGTTTAATGGTTGCAGACACGCGAACTCCCCCTTTAGCTAACTACAGTGTTTGCAGGGAGATGTTACCGCATCGTTTCGTCGACGTGTTCGAGACCGTCTCCATAATTGGCGTTTTTTACGTTCGTGTAATTCGGTGAGCGGCTGGATTTCCTCGACAGACGATGCTTTTGACACATATCTCCCTGCCGTCGCCGATCGCTCGATTGTCGCTCGAAAAAAGTTGAAGTATTTTTTGCCGCCTTTTATCTGCGAAGACGCCAATCCGTCAAGCATTTGGTCAGAAATTGGTCAAGTAGCGGCTGATACGGTCGGCGTCGACAGCCAAAACCGATAGAAGTTTTGGCCCAGAAGCAGGGAGGTTCCCATGGCATATTACTGGCCCCAGTACGGCATCGCCATCGAAGTCGACGACGATCCCCATCTCCTGCCTTTCGACGAAGAGGCATTCCCCGATACGGCGGTCTACCACGTTACCACCGATGTGATCTGCGACCCCGAGTCGTTCTCGGCGCTCGCCCACCACATCGCGCATATCCACGACATCGAGCTCCCTCCCGACTTCGAAGAGCTCGTCTACTCGCGCCGCCTGATGCTTCACATGCTCTTTGGAGCGGATCCGTCCACCTTTGCGCGTGTCTATACCGCCAAGGATGCCGCATGAGCGTGAAGAAGCCACCCCACTTTGCAGGCCTGGGGCATCGCAAGAAGCTCATCGTTGCCTGCCTGGCCATCGTCTGCGCCCTTGTCGCCGTAGGACTATACGCTTGGCAGTCGCAGCCCGTACCCGAGGCGGGCGCTTCGGTTACGACGGCCGAGGGCAAAACGCGTCAGGAAATCCAAGATGAGCTCGACGCCATCGTCCGCGACAACATGATGACGATTTCGGTCGCACCGGTCGCTCAGCTGCAGGAGGACGGCAAGCTGCGCGTCAACGTGCAAAACGTCCAAGACAATAAATTTCCCCAGCGATTCCGCGTCATCCAAAACGACGAGACCATGTACGAATCCGGTGTGGTCGAGACCGGCAAGACAATCGAGACGTGCCCCGCCGGCGACATCAAAGAAGGCGAGGCGTACATCGAGATCCAAGCACTCGATACAAAGACCCTCGACAGCCACGGCAATCCGACACGTGTCAAGGTGCGGGTTGAGCAAGCCGAGAACTAGCCTTCCGGCCGACGCGGCACCGCACGCAATTCACCAGCATTCGTCCAATCATCGCGGGGACGGCCCGCGGCGAATAGAAAGGAACGACCATGGACATCACCAGGAACATGAACGGAGCCAGAGCGTTCGTCGTGGGCGCAGGGCTCGCGCTCGCGCTCGCAATGGGCGCCGCCCCGACGCCAGCTATGGCAGCCGGGCGCGTTGGAACCACGAAAGTAATGGTCAGGACCGAGATCGACAACGTTGAGTTCAAAGTTCCGACGGTTATTCCCTTCGTCGCCAAGGCCGACGGCACGCTTCAGGGCCCCTCAGAAGACGCGACCACCATCGACAATCATTCGGCCTACGGCATCCATGTCACCAACATGAAGATCGACGCCATGAACACCTGGACCATTGCCGCCGACGCCAAGGCCGGAACCGCACAGAACTCCATCGACTTTAAGGTCGGCCCCGACGGCGCACTCCAGAACGCCAGCGCCGCAATGCAAGGGATGGGCATCGATCTTTCCAAGAATGCAGCCTTCGACATGGGCTACCAGGGCATTGCCGGCGGCACGGACAAAATTAAGCTCAAGACAAGCGGAAACGTCGCCCGCGTCACACGCGACATCTTCCGCGTAACCGGCGAAGGCGATCAGGTTGCAACGATCACCTGGACGGTCGAGCCCGGTGCGCACACGGCATAAGGCCGTCGCCCTGGCCGCCGCCGTCAGCATCCTAGCGTTTGGGCCAGCCATGGCCTTTGCCCAGCAAGAACAGGCTCAGGCCGCCACGCAAGTGACGGTCGACCTCTCGGAGCTCGACCGCGGCGACCGCGAGGAACCGTTGGCGCAGACAGGCGACAGACGATGGCTCTTGGCAGCAGGCGCCACAGCAGCAGGCGCGGGAACCGCCGGCCTCGGCCTGCACATCAAACGCAGCCAGAAACAAAACACGGACAGACCGCACTAAATTAGCTAAGGAGACCCCATGGCATCGAAGAACCTTTTGCCCGTCGTCGCACTCTGCGGCGCGCTCGCAACCGGAACGCCTGTCGCCGCTTGGGCGACTCCCGCCATGGCAGACTCCTTACCAGCAGCCCTAAGTTCCGCACCAAATCCGTCGAGCGCCATTGCGTGCAAGCGTTTTTCGATCGCACAGGCCGCGATCTCAACCTCGGGATGCCTTCGTCGTAATACGGACGGCTCGATAGTCGTGGATATCAAGCGTTCGAACAAGGCAAACGGCTCCCAGGCGGGGTGTGCCGTCTGCACGTGGCGCTCGGTTGTGCTCGATGCGGATGGCGATCCATGCAATTTAGAGCTGCGCATCGACATCGCTTCGGTCGATGACTCGGCGAACGGAGCGAAGGTCGCCTTCGACGGTACGTTTTTTGAGAAAGGAGGCGGTATATGTCTGGGCTGCGCCGCCGCGAATGCAGACGACACGCAGCCCACCCTCTCATTCACGGCATCGTTGCGGCTGACCAAAGCCGGTACCGATGCCATCGCGGCGGGAGAAGCGTCCCTGCTGTTCTACACCGTCAGCGCCAAAGACACAGACGCTCATTTCGAGAAGCCAGCCGGATCACTCAGCCTTACACGAGGGATAGAGGCAGGCCCTATTGAAATCGATGCCCACGCGCAAAGCAGGCAACGCATTCTTGCCGACCCGGCGCTTCTCGAAATGGAGTGGAACGGATCCGGAGCCATCGGAATTCTCCCCTCCGCGTTTGACGCCAAGACGCTCCCCTCAAACGACGAACCCATTAACGCAACCATACAAGAAGAGGGCGCGGACAAAGAAGCAGATGCGGGCGACACGCCGCCGCCGACAAACAGCGTCCCAGCTTCTTTCGAAGCACCGAATGAGCCCGCTACCGATCCAAACGATACCGAGCTCTCGGACAGTCTGGGGCTTGCTGATCCTCAAGAGATAGATGAAGGTAACTGCTGCGTGCTTGCCGCGCTCGACCACACAGAGGTCATCGACGCTGCGAACATCGAAGTTGCCGCCGCCAATCAGCCCGTCCGCAAGTCAGCCATCATCGCATTTCCTGAATCCATCGAAGTCGTCTTTTTGCCATCGGGCGAGGTCGTGGCCCCAACACTGCTCACCTTGTTGGGCGCCAAGAATACACGAAACGAAATTAAAAAGGTCACGGTTGTAGACCCTGCAACCACCGCCAAGCTGCGTTTATACGCCGTTGCTCCAGACGGAGGCAAGACCTTGGAATTCGATGGTGACACACTCCTAGTCTGGCGACGTCTGGACATTATGCAAGACGTCTCGTATCAGATCGAACTCGAAGGGTTTGATCGTGCCCGCGATGCCAATATCATCGCCGCGGCTATTGAATCCCCACAGCGGCTTATGACACTGCGCTTTGATTACTATCCCTATGTCCCGACAACCACCTGAGGCTTAAATGCTGTGCATCATTCCTAACACCACTTATATAACGTATTAGATGAGTCGCGATGTGCCTCGCATTTCGTTCTGCTACGATTGCCACGTTGGCATCAATACAGGAGGGCTCATGCCGGGCTTGGGAACAATCATCAACGTTGTGCTTTTAGTTGCGGGCGGTCTTTTGGGATTAGCGGGCGGCCGCTTCATTACACCGCGCATCCAAGATACGCTCATGAAAGCATCGGGGCTGTGCGTCCTGTTTATCGGCCTTGGCGGCACCATGCAAAAGATGCTCCTTATCGATGGGAAGGCGCTGGCGACCACCGGTACCACCATGCTCATCGTCTCATTTGCGCTCGGTTCACTCATCGGCGAGGCCGTCAACTTGGAAGCCGCCATCGAGAACCTTGGCGAATGGCTCAAGCGCAAAACCGGCAGCGAGGGCGATAACGAGTTCACCAACGCTTTTGTCTCGACTTCACTCACCGTGTGTATCGGCGCCATGGCCATTGTGGGATCGATCCAGGACGGTCTGCTCGGTGACTGGTCAACGCTTGCCCTGAAAGGCGCATTGGACTGCATCATCGTCTGCACCATGACGGCGTCGCTTGGCCGCGGCTGCATTTTCTCCGCCCTGCCCGTCGCCGTGTTCCAGGGGACGATCACGTTGTTTGCCGGCGCGCTCTCCCCCATCATGACCACGGCAGCCCTCGACAGCCTTTCGCTCGTAGGCTCCATGCTCATCTTCTGCGTCGGCGTCAACCTCATCCGTCCTCAGACCTTCCGCACGGCCAATATGCTTCCCTCCGTCGTCATCGCCGTCATCTACGCCCTCCTGTTCTAAATCTATCAACGCAGCGGTATCTCGAACATCTGTTTGATGCTGTGCTATGATATGAGGTCACCGTAGCTGCGTTCGAGAGGAGGAGCGGTGGCCGACCAGGACATCAAGATGCTCATCGAGCGCATTATGGCCGAGGCCCGGACCCATCAGTCCGCCCGCTTCTCAAACGAAATCTACGCAGACGAGCCGATTCTCAAAACCGGCCGACAGATGCAGAATTTCCTCCCCGACCAGTACCGTAAAATGCGCGAGATATCGCGCTGGCAGGATGACCCCAAGGGCGGTGCGGGCCGCTGGCTTTCGGAAGCCGAGCTTTTTTACCGCCAGGGCCTGCTGATGGCCGACTTTGAGGATGACTATCCCTACAACGGCACCTTTAAGTCGTACTTTCCCACCTACAACGCCATGAGCGACCGGCAGCTGCGCGGCTACTTTACCTGGCGCGCCCAAGTGCGCCGCGGGACCGTCGAGGAAACGTCTACGTCCTTTGCCTTTCTGTATCTCTATGAGCTGATTTGCGGCATCGGCGTAGATAATCCACTCGATGGTTTTAACAAGATCAAGGCCTTTTGGGATGCCTACCGCGCCTTTGAGCCCGGCATCGACCGGTTTGCACGCGTGTGGTTGCAGGACTACGCCGTGTTCCACGGGCTCGACCCCAAGCTGCTTCGTGATTCTAAAACCGTCATGTTCGATAACGCCCTTATCGAGCTACGCCGCGCAGCGCGAGACCTTGTACCAGCACCGGCACCGTCCGGCCAGACCCCTAAGCGTCGCAAAACCTCCGAGCCCACGCTCCCCCTTCCGCCCGATGAGGTGCGCGAGGAGCGACTCATGGCCGCCATCAACGCCCTCTCCACGTACAACCTAAGTAACTCGCGGCTCGACCGCAGCCACCACCGCGATCTGCGCCACGTGGCGTGCGCCGTGTATGTCCGTATGGCGCGCTACTATGACACGCACCGAAAGACCGACATCGTGGCGAGCTTATTTGGGGAGGAGACGGCCATGCCCTACACCATGTTTGCCTCGGCCGTATTCTTTGCGCCCGAGCGCCACGAGGACTGCGAATATCGCCTGGACCCCATTCACATCTACCGCTGCCAAAACGGCTTTTGGGAATGCATGCGAATTCACGGCAGCAGGCAAAAAAGCAGCAAGCTTGGTGAGATGATGCGCGCCTGCGACCAACGCCTACGCCTGGCCCTAGACC
>CAUFRY010000015.1 GCA_959028445.1 uncultured Collinsella sp.
GTAGCGGGTGGGTTGAAGCTGGCCGCTGCGCGCCCAGCAGACTAAAGTCTTGAACGCAAAGGAGGCCACTTAATGTGGCCTCCGTCTTGCGCAGGACTGCCCGAGCAGGCGATGTTGCCCCATACGCCCGCCCAGGTCCGCCGGGATTATGACAGCTTGACGATCGGCGCAAAGCCCTTCATGAGCTTTTTGGTCTGGCCGGTCTTTTCGAATTGGACCTCGATCATATCTCCGACGACCGAGATCACGGTACCCGTGCCAAAGGTCTTGTGGCTCACGGTATCGCCCGCGGCAAAGTCCTGCGATGCGCTGGCGCGATCGACTTTGCGCTCCACCGTCGGGGACACTTTGGACGACGGCTTTTTGGCTCGCGGCGCACCCGACCCAAAGGTCGAGGCAACGCGGCCGGCATCGGGCGAAACGCCGCGATGGCGCTCGGTACCGTAGCTGCTGCCGCCAAAGAAATCGTCGAAGCTCGATCCGCCACGCGAACCGGAACCGCCGGTCGAGCGCGTGCGCGAGCCAAACACCTTGCCACCATACATGTCCGAGCCCATGCCCGAGCCAAAGGTACCGTGACGGTCGCCGCGCTTCTCCCAGCCCGTGCCCTCAAAGCCGGCAGAGCCAATACCGCTAAACTCGATATCCTCAAACGGAATCTCGTTAAGGAAGCGCGAACGCGGGTTAGCCGAGGTCGAGCCGTAGGTACGGCGCGTTGCCGCATAGGTCAGGAACAGGCGCTTGCGGGCGCGCGTGATGGCGACGTAGGCCAAGCGGCGCTCTTCCTCGAGCTTGCCCGGATCATCGCTACCACCAAAGTCGTGCACGTGCGGGAAGATGCCCTCCTCCATGCCAGCAACGAACACCGCCGGGAACTCCAAGCCCTTGGCGGAGTGGATAGTCATCATGGTGATGGCATGCGTCTCGCCGGCAAGAGAATCCAGGTCGGAACGCAGGGCCAGCCACTCCATGAGGGCGGGCAGCGCCTTGCAGGTAAGCGGGCCATAGGTACGCTCAATCTCGTCGGCATGTACGGCACCGGCCGGCAGCTCTGTCGGCGCGGCGTACGCGTTGCCCGCGATGGCGGCGGCCAGAGCATCCTGCGGCGAGAGTGCCGGAGCGGCCAGGCTATCGAGCGGATTGGAGCCAGCGGCATCGCGAGCACCGACGAGTGCCTCAAACGAGGATGCGGGTGCGGACGGTCCGGGCCCGGGCGCAGGTGCGCTCACCACGACGGGCTCGGGCTCGGCGCCTGCCGGCACATCGGCAACGCCAGCCGCGCGCAGCTCTTCCAAACTCTCGAGCGTACCCTCGATATCCTCGTGCGTCTCCTCAAACTCGGCGGCGACGCCCAGGAATTCCTGGATGTTCTCGGCGCGGCTCTCGGACTCCATCGTGCCCTCGGCACGGAACGCCTGCAGCAAGCCCGTCTTGTCGATGATCATCTCAACGACGTCCTTGAGCTCGCCGTCCATGCGGCGGCCCTCGCGCACCAGCGCCACAAAGCTCGACAGGCCGTTGCGCACCTTGGCGCTAAACATGCCCGTCTCGGCCGTTGCGATCTCGCAGGCCTGGAAGAACGAACAGCGGTTATCGCGCGCCAGCTGCTCGATCTTTTGAATCGAGGTGGAGCCGATACCGCGGCGCGGCGTGTTAATGACGCGCTTGACGCTCATTTCGTCGGCCGGGTTCACGATCATCTTGAGGTAGGCCATGACGTCGCGGATCTCGGCACGGTCGAAGAATCGCGTGCCGCCGACGATCTTGTAGGGCACGCCCGCGCGCAGGAACATATCTTCGAGGATACGCGACTGGGCATTGGTTCGGTAGAAGACGGCGATATCGTCGTAGCTCGTGCCCTTGGAGTGCAACTTTTCGATCTCGCCGGCAATCCAGCGGCCCTCGTCGCGCTCATCGCTCGCCTGGAAGGCCTGGATCTTCTCGCCGTCGCCCTCTGCCGTGAACAGGCGCTTGTCCTTGCGCTGCGAGTTGTGGCGCACCACGGCGTTGGCGGCGCTCAGGATGTGACCCGTGGAGCGGTAGTTCTGCTCCAACTTGACGGTCTTGCAGTTTTTAAAGTCCTTCTCGAAGTCCAGGATGTTGGTGATGTCGGCGCCGCGCCAGCTGTAAATGGACTGGTCGTCGTCACCCACGACCATGAGGTTTTGGTACTTGGCGGCCAGCAGGTTGGCGATCTCGTACTGGACGTGGTTGGTGTCCTGATACTCGTCGACGCTAATGTAGCGGAAGCGCTCCTGATACTTGTCGAGCACCTCGGGGCGGGTGCGCAGCAGCTCGAGCGTGCGCACGAGCAGGTCGTCGAAGTCCATGGCGTTGGCAGCGCGCAGGCGGCGCTCCAGCTCCATATAGACCTGCGCGGCCTTTTTGTCGTTGGGGCTGTCGGCGGATTTGAGCATGTCCTCGGGCCCGATCATGGCGTTTTTGGCCGAGCTGATTTTGCTACGGATCATGTTGATGGGGAACTGCTTTTGCTCGATGCCGAGCGCCTGCATAATGTCGCGCACCATGCGCTTGGAATCATCGTCATCGTAGATGGTGAACTGGCCGGTGTAGCCCAGCAGGTCGGCGTCCTCGCGCAGCATGCGCACGCACATGGCATGGAACGTGCATACCCACATGCCGCGGGTACCGTTGGGGATGAGCGCTGCCAGACGCTCGCGCATCTCGGCCGCAGCCTTGTTGGTAAACGTGATGGCCAGGACCTGCCAGGGCTTAACGCCCAGGTCGCCCAGCATGTGCGCGATGCGGAAGGTCAGGACGCGGGTCTTGCCCGAGCCGGCGCCGGCAAGGACCAGCAGCGGACCCTCGGTGGTCAGGACCGCCTCGCGCTGGGCGGGGTTGAGGCTGTCGATGTCGACGAGCGGCTTGACGGGCTTGGGTGCCGGAGCCGGGGCGTCGTAGATGTCGAGCGGGACGAGCTCGGGTTCCGGCGCGGCGGGGGCGGTGTACGCATCGAGCGGCACGGGCTCCGGCGCGGGCGGAACGGGCGCGGCGGTGTTCTTTTCCCAGGGCAAGGGCTGGGTCATGGGCGACTCCTCATCTGACGGACGGCGCGCCTGCGGGCGGCGCCATAGTTTGAGCCGTACCAGTATACCGAGCCGCGCGGACACCGACGCAAATCACACCACGACTCCGCGCACCGCCACCACCCAAGCTCCCCCAAATAAGTTGCGGTGAAATAGTTCCTGAAACCAGCCTTCTGGCCCTCAAACAGGAACTATTCCACCGCAACTTCGATTGGCTTGGAGGGATAGAATATCTACCATTTCTACCCCGTCCCTACATGGCAGGAGGGCTGTTGTGAAGCATAAGGTACTCTATTACATGGTCGACGGTTCGACCGAGGCGGGTCAGGCGGCGCTCGACGCAATCGAAGGCGGCGACCAGATTGAGTTGGTTGGCTGCGCGCACGAGCCCAATGTCTGCCCCACTGCCGAGCAGCTGGCAGGCTGCGAGGGCTTTGTCGGCGAGTTCGGTCCCGTTGACGATGCATGTGCCGACGCTATGGCAGCCGCGGGAATGCGCGTCGTCTCGAACATGTCCATCGGCCTGAACCACGTTGCCGTCGACCGGCTGGCCTCACATGGCATCACCGTCACCAACTGCCCCGGATACTGCTCGGACGATGTCGCCCAGCACACCGTTGCCCTGATGCTCGACCTGATGCGACAGGTCACGTTGCTCAACCGCGACGTGCGCGACGGCGCCTGGAATCCACTTGCCGGCTACACCATGCATCGCACGCAGGGCCGCACGTTGGGATTGGTCTTTTTTGGCAGCATCGCGCGTGCTGTTGTGCCCATCGCGCAAGCGCTCGGCATGAAGGTACTGGTGTGGGCGCCGACCAAGACGGCAGAAGAGCTTGCCGCCGCCGGTTGCGCCAAGGCTCAAACGCTCGATGAACTGCTCGGCGCATCGGATATCGTCAGCCTGCATTGTCCGCTGATTCCCGAGACCGAGAAGCTGATTGGCAAGCGCGAACTTGCGCTTATGAAACCCACGGCATTTTTGATTAACACGGCCCGCGGGCCCATCGTGGATGAGAATGCCCTAGTCGCCGCGTTGGACGAGGGCATCGCCAGCGGTGGCACGCGCGGCATCTGCGGCGCCGCGCTCGACGTGCTCGCCGATGAGACCGCGCCCAACCAGGCTCTGATCTCACACCCGCGCTGCATTGTCACGCCCCATTGTGCGTACAGCACGCAGGAAGCCTACGACACCGTCCGTCGCATGTCGCTGCAGGCCGTAGTAGACAAGCTCGTCTTTAACCGCAAGCCCGAACACACCGTTACCGAATAATTGGTGCAAAGTAACCTGACCCCAATGCACCAATCACGGAACCGCCGATGCCATGGCAACGGCAGCGAGCGGCGGCCAGAGCGAACAAATTGGCATGAAAAGAGGGCGGCATAGACCTTTTGGTCATGCCGCCCTCTTTGAATGACAAGTTGTCGCTCTGGACGCCGCGCAGCGTCAACCAAGTTACAGGCCGAGCATAGGCTCCAGGACGAAGAAGTATGCGAGCACCACGATGCCCAGGACGATGCGGTAGACGCCGAAGCACTTAAAGTCGTGACGACGGACAAAGCCCATGAGCCACTTGATGGCGATGAGCGAAACCACAAAGGCCACGACGCAGCCCACGCCCAAGATGGCGACCTCGTTGGCGCCAAACGTGCCGCCCTTAATGAAGTACTTGACCAGCTTGAGCGCGCTCGCACCGAACATAACGGGGATGGCCAGGAAGAACGTGAACTTGGATGCCACCGAGCGCGTGCAGCCCAAAAGCAGGCCACCGATGATGGTGGAGCCAGAGCGCGACGTACCCGGCACCAGCGAAAGTACCTGGAAGCAACCGATGCCCAGCGCCGTCTTCCAGCTCAGGTCCTCGAGCGTAGTGATGGAGCCAAAGTCCAGGTCCTCGTCATCGTCCTCATCCTCGGCAACAGCCGCCGCGGGCGCCGCAAAGTGCGCACCGGCGGGACGTCCGCCCGCCACCACGGCGCGCGAGCCAAACGAACCCGCAACGGCCATTTCCTCGCGCTTGCTGGCACGCCAGTTCTCGATCACGATAAACAGCACGCCGTACACGATGAGCGCCAGCGCCACGACGGGAGCGTTATAGAAATGCTCCTCCATCCAGTCGTTGAGCGGCAGGCCAATCGCCGCGGCGGGAATACAGCCGAGCACGATCTTGCCCCACAGCACCCAGGTGTCGCGACGGCCCTCCTTGCCCTTGCTAGGCGAGAACGGGTTGAGCTCGTGGAAGAACAGCACACAGACGGCCAGAATGGCGCCAAGCTGAATCACGACCAGGAACATATTCCAGAACGTCTCGCTCACGTTCATCTTGACGAACTCGTCCACCAAGATCATGTGGCCCGTCGACGAAACCGGCAACCATTCGGTGATGCCCTCGACCAGGCCCATGAAGGCAGATTTTAGAAGCTCGATAATATCCAAAGGGACCCCCTCGTTTGACACCCGCCGGTAGATGTTCTGCGGACGATGCGGGCGATGTCCCATTATCAACCGTTAGCGGCGCACCCACGCCTACCCTTACCAAAAAACTCGCCCGTTCACAGAATTGCGAGCGGTCAAACCGAAATCCTTGGGTATAACTGCAACAAGGTAAAGTGTCCGGCGGCCAACGCACCCGCGCCCGCCCGACGCACGAGCCCCACGCCCGTGCGATAGACCAAGGAGGAAACCATGAACGAGGGCTACACCAAGGTATTTGTTTCGCTCGACGGTACCGAGCAGCAAGATTTTGTGCTCGCACGCGCCATCAAGGTCGCCGCAAACAACGGTGCCAAGCTGATTATTGGTCACGTGATTGACTCCACGGCGCTCGAGAGCGCCGGCTCCTACCCGGTCGACCTGGTCAACGGCCTAGAGGAGGCCTTTAATAACTCCATTGCCAAGCAGCTCGAGGAGGCCAAGGCCAATCCCGATATTCCCGAGGTCGAGGTCATGATTCGCGCCGGTCGTATTCGCGAGACGCTCAAGGACGAGATGCTCGACGTGGTCAAGCCCGACCTGGTGCTCTGCGGTGCCCGCGGCCTATCCTCGATTAAGTATGCGCTGCTGGGCTCGATTTCGACGTTCCTGCTGCGTAACACGGACTGCGACATTTTGGTCGTGAAGTAGGTTCCTTCCCGTCGGCGCAAGGCCTGCGGGGTTATCACGCCGACGTCCTCGCCGCTTCGCGGCTGTGGGATGTCGGCTTAGATAACCCCTCCCGGCCTTGCGCCTTCGTTGCCGTACTTCAACGAGTTATCTGATTAAAAGATGGCGTGCCGCCCCGTTTGGGGCGGCACGTTTTTGTTATGGGGCGATTCTGTTTAGGCGGGTTTGTACTTCTGGAATGATCTTATCGAACATTGCTTCTGCCTCAGGGAAACCTTCTTCTTTGAGGCTGCGCGCTGCATCTCTCAGTGCGTCTGGCACCTCACTGCAGGTGTCGTTAATCATTCCGGTGACGATCCCCTGGGGCAAACCCGCCTCGGCCATTTGCCTCAACACCGACTCGCGAGTCACATCATCGATTTTTCGGCTTCCGCCAAACGAAACCCCCATCTCGCGAACGAGATTGGGATAGATCGTTGTACACAACACGTCGTAGAGCGGCGCCAACCTCACTTGCTTCCAGTCCTCGTCCCACACGAGTGACCAATTCTTAAGATGGTTGTCGCAGTTTCCTACGGCATAATCGAACAGTTGGTTATAGCCAACAAGGAACCTATCCTCCATTTGATTCGTCGACACCCTTCGTACCGCGTCGACGATAAGCCCCAGGTAATTGACGCCCGTTGGCTCATATTTAAGCTCGCGCGAAATGCCTTTTGCCTGACAAATGTCCTCCTGGTGCAGACGATTTGGAACCAGCAGCCCATCGAGCGAACGACCACCATTAGACATCGCTCGGTCAAACCGCTTCACGGCGATAATCGGTTCGGCATCTTCAACTCGAATTAGAAAACACTCTTCGGCTGATAGATCCATCAGCGAAGCAGCTCTCACGCACATAGCTTCGCACACCGTCTCACCCGGAAATGCTTTCGACCCCGCTTTGAGGATATGCGTCGATGGGGCTGCCCCGTGGGGCAGATACCATCCATCGCATGAGTCATCACCCGCATGGTAGAGGCCGATTTTCGCCTGAGCGCCCGCAAGGGAAATTCGGCTCTCGAGCGCAAGACCAAAGGCCACCTC
Source organism: uncultured Collinsella sp. (assembly GCA_959028445.1). Classification (GTDB taxonomy): domain Bacteria; phylum Actinomycetota; class Coriobacteriia; order Coriobacteriales; family Coriobacteriaceae; genus Collinsella. The sequence goes on from CAUFRY010000015.1 coordinate 7,237, forward strand.
CGCTGGCGCGTACGCCAGCTTGTTCAGCTGCTTCTCCCCTATCTCCTCATAGCCCATTTCGAGACCGTCGGCCGAAGGTTCTCGCGTCAAAATCAAAGCGCCGACGGGTTCGTTGCGAACCAAATCGAGGACCTTAAAGTAATCGCCGCGTTCCGCCCGAGCCTTTTTCTCAAGGTCTCTGTTGAGCTGTCCCTCTGGAATAATGCCGGAGAAAAAGGAGCTCGTTACGTCCGGGCTGAATGTCTCGGCCGACAAGGGCAACGAGGACGAAATCGGAACCGCGTCAGCATTCTCGAGGTACTCGGGGACATAGGTGAATAGCGGAAGCCCAGCATTCTCTTCCAATATGCCAAGCAGCTGGTAGGATCCCTTAAACTCACGATGAACGAACAGCGTGCCGCCCATTATTTTCCCCTCACCTTCAGAATAAAATCGATATCCACAATGGAGGCGTAGTCGAAAATGACGCCGATTTCGACCGTTGTCCGCCCCCGCTCGATATCGCCTATCACACGAAGGCTGCGACCCGTCATAGTCGCGACGTCGCGTTGAGTTAGGCCAAGCTCACGCCTTCTAAGCCTAAGGGCCTTCCCCATCTCGCCCGGATCGAAAACCATGCGTTCCGAGAAAGCAGTTTCAGACGGCTTAAGTTTGATGCGTCCATCGAGCACTTTAGTCGTTGTCACCGTTCTCATGCCGCTCCTTAGCTATGTTCCCAGTCGTGAACATAGTATAGAACTGTAAAGCTATGTTCCCGAACGTGAATATAGCTTTACAAGTAATACCTATATTCACGTTCGTGAACATAGTAGCCAAAGCAATCGTCATCCTCCTAAACGAGAAGATTCCGTCGATTGCGCCACGCGGACCGGCTACTCGAAGTATTGGAACTTGTTCGTTGAGAAGGCAAACGTTACGACGAAGCCTTTGCCGGAATCGGATGCTGCGGTGACGTCGATGCCCATCTTGGAGCACAGACGCGCCACCAGGTAGAGGCCGATGCCCGTTGCGCGCTTGGTGGTGCGGCCGTTGTCGCCGGTAAAGCCCTTCTCGAACACGCGCGGCAAGTCGGCCGCGCTCACGCCGCAGCCGTTGTCCGCAACGGTGAGCTCGATGCGCTCGCTTGCCAAGCCTTCGTCCAACAGCGCGCCCGAAAACACGATCTTTGCGCCGTCCTCGCGCGCATATTTAATGCTGTTCTGAATGAGCTGGCCCAGAATAAACTCGAGCCACTTCTCGTCGGTAAAGACCTCAAAGTCGAGGTTCTCGCACACCGGGGCCACGTGCGCCGCGATGAGCTCGCGCGCGTTGGCCTTAATCGCGCCCGTCACCAAGGTCTTGAGATCCCAGCGGCGAATCAGGTAGTCCCGCTCCACGACTTCCGAGCGCGCGTAGTACAGCGCCTGGTCGATATAGCGCTCCACGCGAGCCAGCTCGCGACCCAGGTCATCCACGCGCGACAGGTCGCCTTCGCTGCCGTCCAGGTTTTCCAAAATTAGATGGGCCGCCGCCAGGGGCAGCTTGGCCTCGTGGACCCAGCTCTCGATATAGTCGCGATAGTCATCGGTCTGACGCCGGCCTTCGGCAACCTCGTCGCAGGCGGCTTTGCCCACCCGGCGCAAGACCTCGTACTCGAGCTCGCCCTCGGCATAGGTCGGGCATTGCACCATCTCCTGCACCCATGCGGGACTCTCGAGCTCCTCTGCCGCACGCTCCAGCTGGCGCAGAAAACGACGACGGCGCGCGTATTCGATCACGATGCCGAGCATGCCAAAGATAAAGGACACGCCGACCGCCACGACCACGATAGAGACGGGTGCACCGGCGACCGTCAGCACAAAGCAGCTCAGCAGCACGCCGCACGTCCACACGGCGACGGGAAGCAGCGCGTCTTTAAAGAACTTGCCAAACGACATAGCCGGCCCCTAGACCGAATAGCCTTGGCCGCGGTGCGTTGTCAAATACCCCTTGATGCCGATTTTTTCGAGCGTGGTGCGCAGGCGGTTGATGTTGACGGTGAGCGTATTGTCGTCCACGAAGGCGTCGGAGTCCCACAGGTCCTGCATGATGGCCGAGCGCGAGACGATCTTGCCCGCACGGCTCAGAAGCAGCGAGAGAATACGCAGCTCGTTTTTGGTGAGCTCGGTACTGGTACCGGTCTGCATGTTGGTGACCATGGAGCGAGCGAGATCGAGCTCCAGGCCCTTGTGGACAAGCGTGCTGCGCTCGCCTGCCGCCGCGGTGCGACGCAGCAGTGCGTTGATGCGCGCCACGAGCACACGGGCGCTGTAGGGCTTGGGAACAAAGTCGTCCGCGCCGAGCGTCATGGCCATGACCTCGTCGATCTCGGTCGTGCGCGACGTGAGGACGATAATGGGAACCTCGGATTCGCGGCGAACCTCGTGGCAGATATGCTGGCCGTCCTTGACGGGAAGTGTGAGGTCGAGCAGCACCAGGTCGGGCGCGGCAGCGAGAATATCGCGCGAGACATGCTCAAACGATTCGCAGGCCTCGATTTCAAACCCGGCGCGGGCAAGGATGTCGATAAGCTCACGACGAATGGGCTCGTCGTCCTCAACGATATAGATCAGCGCCATGGATTCCGCTCCCCCCTTGGTTGTCTTGCCACCATTATGGCTGCGGAGCCGCAGGTGCGCGCCTTGCGCGTCACCAAGGTGACAGAACTGTTCGCGAGCGGCAGGGGCTTGCCCCTCGCTCGCAACGGGCACGGGAATTAAATGAGTTTTTAATCCCCGTCCCAGAAACATCATTTAGCGGCGGGCGCGAAGCTTTTCGTAGCCGTCGGCGAAGAAGGCGACCGTAGCGGCGTCGGCCTCGGCGGCCTCTGTCTCGGTTGCGGGCACCACGCCGTGCTCGTCACTCACCAGGAACAGCGCGCCCTTGAGCTGCGCGGGAATGTCCACGCGCGTGACCGGGATGTTCTTGGTCTGAGCCAACTGCTCAATAAGGGTCGCCGTGCCACACAGACACTCGTCCGCCGGCGCCACAAAGGCAAGCTCACCGTTGTTGACGGCGGCGAGCAGCTCGGGCGCCACACCGGTCTCGTCGGCCTCAGAGCGGGCCTCGGCGGAGCGGGCACGCAGCGCCTTGGCCGACGTATCGACTAGCGGCTCGTACTCCCCCACCGTCATGGCGGCGTTGCCGTTGACGTCGATCACCAGCATGAGCACGCCGTCGCGTGCGGTGTAATCGCCCTCGGCAAGCGACCACTCAACGTGCTGCTTGGCCCAGCTGAGCATGTTATGGGTAAGCGGCTCGCCCTGCACCAAGCGCTCGGACAGTGCGCGAATGTGGCGGTTGAGCATGGGTACCTTTTTGTTGGACATGCGCCAACGGCAGACAAGCGCGGGCTTGTCGAGCGTAAACTTCTCGACCGCCTCCTGATTGGCGCAAAAGTCCTCGTACGCACGCTGATCCTCGGCATTGCCAAACAGCTCGGCTTCATCAATCTGGGGCATGGTTGTACCTTTCGTGTTAGTCATTCCGTCCTCTTATACCAAAAAGACGGCCCTCCAAACGGAGCAGCCGTCTTTTGCAAAGATTATTTTGAAGGCATGGTGAGTCCAAGGACGGGTCAACATCCCGTCCACCTCAGTCAACCAAGCTGGTCGGCGAGGGTTGCCCAGGTGCCGCAGATTGCCGTGAAAGAGGAGCGACGCGTACTTGGGTACGCGAGCGACGAATGAACGGCAAGGTGCGGTGGCTGGGCAAGCCGCAGCGCCACCTCCCTACTTAGTGGCGGAAGTGGCGGGCGCCCGTGAACACCATAGCAATATTGTGTTCATTGCAGGCCTGGATACTCTCGTCGTCGCGCTTGGAGCCGCCGGGCTGGATGATGCAGGTCACACCATGCTCGGCAAGCACGTCGACGTTGTCGCGGAACGGGAAGAACGCGTCGCTTGCGCAGGCAAAGCCGCCCTTCTCCACGCCCTCGCGCTCGCAGAAGTCCTCGGCGCGCTCGCAGGCAAGCAGCGCAGAGTCAACGCGGTTAGGCTGACCCGGGCCCATGCCAATGCCGGCCTTGCCCTTGGAGACCAGGATGGCGTTGGACTTGACGCCCTTGCAGACCTTCCAGGCAAACTCGAGCTCGGCCATCTCGGCGTCAGTGGGCTTGCGGTCGGTGGGAAACGTGAAGGTCGCGGGATCCTCGGTCACGTGGTCGACTTCCTGCACCAGCATGCCGCCGTCGACGGAGCGCAGCTCCACCTGGGCGCCGTGGTCCACGCCGCCGGTAGCCAGCACGCGCAGGTTGGGGCGCTTGGCCATGCGCTCGAGCGCCTCGGCAGTGTAGCTCGGGGCGATGATAACCTCGACGAACTGCTTGTTCTGATCGGCGAAGTGCTCGACCAGCTCATAGGGAACCTCGCGGTTGCAGGCGATGATGCCGCCAAAGGCGCTCTTGGGATCGCAGGCAAACGCGCGGTCGTAGGCGGCCGTGATGTCCTCGGCCGCGGCGGAGCCGCAGGGGTTCTGATGCTTGAGGATCACGCAGGCAGGCTCGTCGAACTCGCGGACCAGGTTCCAAGCGGCGTCGGCATCCAGATAGTTGTTGTAGCTGAGCGGCTTGCCCTGGATCTGCTCGGAACCAACGAGCGGGAACTGCGAGCTCGCGGTGTTCTCGCAGCCCTCGGCAAAGCGATAGACCGTAGCCTTCTGCTGAGGATTCTCGCCATAGCGCAGGTCGTCGACCTTCTCCAGCGAGATCTCAAGCTTGGCAGAAGTGCCCGCCACGTCGCTTGCCTGGGCGGCAAGCCAACGGGAGATAGCCGTGTCGTAGGCGGCGGTGGTCTGGTAGACCTTCACCTGCAGGCGACGACGGGTGGAAAGCGTGGTGCAGCCACCGGTCTCGTGCATCTCGGCCAGGACGGCATCATAGTCGGCCGGGTCGGAAATGACGGTAACGCTCGTGGCGTTCTTGGCAGCAGAGCGCAGCATGGAGGGACCACCGATGTCGATGTGCTCGATGGCGTCCGCGAAGGTGACCTCGGGGTTGGCGACGGTCTTCTCGAACTCGTACAGGTTGACGACGACCAGGTCGATCAGCTTAATGCCGTGCTGAGCGGCCTCCTGCATGTGCTGCTCGGAATCGCGGCGGGCCAGCAGCGCGCCGTGAACCTTGGGGTGCAGGGTCTTAACGCGGCCGTCCATCATCTCGGGGTAGCCCGTGAACTCCTCGATGGGGGTTACGGGAACGCCCGCGTCCTCGATGGCACGAGCCGTGCCGCCCGTAGAGATGATCTCGACGCCAAAGTCATCGACCAGCGTCCGTGCGAAATCGACGACGCCCGTCTTATCGGTAACCGAGATCAACGCGCGTGCGATCTTCACATCAGATCCCATGCAGTCCTCCTGTCTGGTACGCCGCCGTGCTCTGTGAGTCGGTGATACGTCGATCTGCAGCGCTCGCGCAGCGGCATTGAAAATACTGATTCAATGTAGCGCATCGAGCGCATCGATGCACCCCGCAACGGGCGCATGTGCAGAAAAAGTTTGCGAGCGGAGGGGATGGGCACGGCACCGAGCACGGTGAGTTCATGGAACACAGGGGCACCATAATTTGATGCCAATGGCGTGGTAGAACTGTGCTCGATATGCATCCGCAAAAGAAAGAGGCACCATGGTCTCGCGGGTTCTCTACCGACCGTTTGATACCGAAGACTTCGACGCCATCGCGCTGATTCTGCAGCAGCTTTGGCATAACAATTCGGATAACGATGAGTACAACCGCCTCGAGGCCGCGTGCGACCTCGCCTACTGCCTTTCGTCGTCGACGTTTTCACAGGTTGCGGTGATTGACGGCGAGGCGCGCGGCATTGCACTTGCACGTGCAGGACAGAACTCCGGCGTCACTATCAACGAGCATTGGATGGATACCGAACGCGCGCTGCTATCGCAGATGCGTGAGCTAGAGCCTGATGCCTGCGCCGAGTATCTCTCGTTTGTGCGCGCAACCATCCGAACCAACAACCGCCTGCTCGAGAGCAGCCCGTTGCCGCACGACAACGAGGTCACGCTGCTTGCCGTGGATCGCGATGTCCATGGCCTGGGCGTTGGCACGGTTCTGCTCGATGCCGCGGTCTCGCACCTATCCTCGCTTGGAGCGACGAGGGCGCACCTGTACACCGACTCCAACTGCTCGTGGAAGTTTTACGAGCTGCACGGCTTTAAGCGCACGGCCACGCACCGCGCCAACCGCGAAGAGCGCCGCCACGACATGCCGCGCGAAAGCTTCCTCTACGAGCTGGATCTAACAGCCTAAACCCGGCAGCCATACCTAGTCATTTAGGGATGTTCCCAGTGATTAGTCGTTGGGGACAGCCTTCGTAGGTAGCGCATAAAAATGGGATGGATCCGTCGGCAGTCGCCGGAGAAGATCCATCCCAAAAATCAGAACTCGCTAGAACGTTCCGCCGCCGCCTCCGCCGACGCCGCCGCCTCCGCCGCCCGAGAAGCCACCGCCTCCGCCGCCGCTCGAGCTGTCGGAGCTCGACGCCAGCTCACGGATACTCTCGTGATACACGTCATCGAACGAATCGAGCGGAGACTCGTTGCCGTAGTGATGGTAGTACCACCAGTAGCAGGGATAATTGTCGTAGAAACCGTCGGCCTCGCGCACCTCGGGCGGCACGGCCTCGGCCAGCTGTCGCAGCACTTCTTTCGAAACGCCCAGGGCAACGCCCATCACCAGCAGCTTGTTCCACAGCACCAGATCGCCGGGGACGGCTTCCTTTAGACGCGTGAAGTCCTCGAGCCAATGCTTAAGCGCCTTGCAGCGAGCCGCCACCTCGGCGCCCTCCGGCGTAAAGCGGCGGAACGTAAGGCCCACGCCGATACCCACCAGCACAATCGGCACCGAGATAACCGCGGCGATAATGTTCGCCTGCGCGCCGTCGGTAAAGAAGATGGATCCCACGGGAACAAAGGCAATCAGGATACCAAGAACCAGGCAAAACACCATTGCGACAATGCCGTCCGAGGCAACGTACTCGCTATCGGCCAGCTTGCCCTTAACGGTGTTCTGATAGTCCTCGAGCTTGTCGCCCACGGGTGTAGCGTGCTGCTTGACGTAGTGCTGCAGCTCGTCGAACGTGCGCGAGCGATCGCCGTTCTCGTCAGGCTTAGCACCGGCAAAGAAGACCTTGAGCACCATGTGGTCAATGCCCTTGGCCGACTTCCAGCCCGCATCACTCACCGTCACGCGATACGTCTGCTCTTCTTTTTCACGCCCCAACGGACCCTTCTTGGCCTTGGTCACGGTCGCCTGCTCCAGCTTGATCACATGGTCGTCAGTGAGCTTCATGAGCGTGGCGATATATGCCTGATCGGGCACCTCGTTCCAGCTCATGAGGGCCGAAAGCACGGCGGGATGGTCGGCCGAAGGCACATCGCGGAAATATTCGTCCTGGAAAAGCGGCTTGGGCTTGCGGCGGCGCAGCTTGAGCATAACGATTGTGCCGGTAAAGGCCACCGCCGCAACAACACTTAGCACAGCAAGTGCATTGGCAATCATGCGAGCGTGAGCGCGGCGGGCGTTAGCTTCGTCGGCCCATTCCTTCTCTTCGCTCAGGATCGTTGACATGTGCTCTTCGCCCGAGGCGGCAAGCTGCGGCACCCAGTCGCTGGGGAAGGCGATGCGCGCCTCAGCGAATTCGCCCTGATGCACGCAGGGAATGGTATAGGTGACCATGGGCTCGTCCTCATCGAGTGACACGTCGCCCGTCAGCGGGCCGTGGCCCCATGCGCGGAAGTTATCGCCCTTGACGGCCGCCGTCCCGGCAGCGGCATTTGCGAAGCGCACTTCCATCTCGACGTCATCGGAATCCGCAGACCAGCCGTCGCCCACGAACTTCCAATAGAGCTCGGCAGTATCGGCCCAGTTCATGACCGCACCGGTCATGGTATAGCTCACGTAATAGGTCGCGCTGTCGCCGCTCTCGTGAGGACTGAATACCTTAATCCTTACGCCGTCACCGGTCTGCTCGACCGTGTAGACGCCAGAGTCACCCTTGTTCGCGCTATCGACTTTGTTAAACGCGGTGTCCTCTTCCTCGACACTCAGCACGTCAACGCCCGCCGTGCCGCCCTGCTGGTTGGTGCCCGTATTGATCTCCCAAAACACGCCGTTGATGTCGTCGTCGAAATCAAACTGGCGTCCCTCGACAACGCTCAGCAATCCATCGGCCTCGACCGTGGCGCCGATGTAGGTTTGGGTCATAGAATACCCGTCGGCACGTGCAACGGCGGGCAACAGCAGCAGCGCAAGCGCGACGAGCACGCAGACGGAAGCGAATCGCGCAAACAGGTGGTGCTGCCGGCTGACTTTGGCGGCGAGGGTGTTCATAGGCACATCCTTTGTCTGTAAAACCAACAGCGCCATTGTCCCACGTTTGCGGGTACGCATGACGAACATCTAGGCGACCGGAGCGCCAAACGGGATGAAAGTCACACCCGCACCCCGGCAGCTAGTCATTGGGGACGTTCTTAAATGACTAGTCATTAGGGACACCCTTGGCATGGCCCGCGCCAGCAATAGATACCACTTCACAGCTCTGTCACAGGTGTAGCGGCTTTGTGTGGGCGCGGCACGCGCTGATTGAGCCGCCAGCCGAGGGGCATAAAGCAGTCGAGCGAAAACGGTTTGCCCCTTTGCCGTTCGCTTGAGGATCATGTCCCCCTTTTCCGCGGAAACCCCGGCAGTTGCGAAGAGCTGCCGGGGTTTCTGTCGTTTGTGAGGCTAAGTCGGTACGCAGCGATCGAGACCTTGAGCCGCAAACCCACCGTGCGCAATGCGCACCGCCGCCAACTTGTGAGCGCAGCAACGCCTTCCCTGCCAAGCCCCGCGCTATACTCGTCCGCATGGATATCAACGCACGCAACATAGCAACACACGCCGCGGACGCACCAGCAACGGCAGCGCCCACCCCCGTCGTGGGCCGCTTTGCCCCGTCGCCCTCGGGCCGCATGCACTTGGGCAACGTGTTCAGCTGCCTGTGCTCGTGGCTTTCGGCCCGCAGCCAAGGCGGCAGCATCGTGCTGCGCATCGAGGACCTGGACGATCGCTGCAAGCGCCCGGAACTTGCCACTCAATTGATTGACGACCTGGCCTGGCTGGGACTGGAGTGGGACGAAGGCCCCTACTACCAGCACGATCGCCTGGATCTGTACGAGGACGCCCTGCGTCAGCTGCAAGACGCCGGCCTCACCTATCCCTGTTTTTGCACGCGTGCCGAACTCCACGCCGCGAGCGCGCCGCACGCGAGCGACGGCACGCCCATCTACCGCGGCGCCTGCCGAGACCTTTCTGCCGAGGAGGTTGCCCGCCGCAGCGCTCTGCGCGCTCCGGCCACGCGCCTGCGCGTACCCACCGTCGACGACCTAGCAAACGATGTGATCGAATTCGTGGACCGCACGTATGGAGCCCAATGCGAAGCACTCGCCACCGAATGCGGCGACTTTTTGGTGCGCCGCAGCGACGGCGTTTTTGCCTACCAGCTAGCCGTGGTGGTCGACGACGCTGCCATGGGCGTCACCGAGGTCGTGCGCGGATGCGATCTGCTGGGCTCCACGCCGCGCCAAATCTACCTGCAGCATTTGCTGGAACTTCCCACGCCGCACTACGCGCACATTCCGCTGCTCATGTCGCCGGATGGCCGCCGCCTTTCCAAGCGCGACCGCGACCTGGACCTGGGCGAGCTCCGCACCCGCTTTGGCGCGCCCGAGGCACTACTGGGCTGGCTCGCCGGGCAAACAGGCATCGCGCCGGACGCCACACCGCGCTCTGCCGAGCAGCTGGTCGAGCACTTTAGCTGGGATGTTATCCGCACGCATCGGGAAAACATCACTGTAACGGTCGAGTAGCCAGCCACCCCGCCCCTACGCGACATCCCAGGGCTGGAGTTCGTCGCCCAGGCGGACAATACAGTCGTAGAGCACGGTGTGGCACTCGACTGGGTTGGCGTCACGATGAAAATGCCCGTAGTACCAGCGCTTGTAGTCCAGGTGGTCCTCCAGCTCGTCGAAAAACGTGGTGAGTCGATCGACATCGGGATAATTCCAGCCAGGTGCCGGGTAAAGCGTGGGCGAAAGCATGCGCGTGGAGCAGGTATGGGTGATCGCATAGTCGACCTTCCAACCCACGCTGTCGAGCTTTGCCCGCGCCTCCTCAAAGTTGCGCTCGTCCGGCAGCTCCTGCGGCCACCAGCTGGAATACGGAATGCGGTATTCCTTATCCACGCTCGTGGCGCCGCCCATGGTAAAGATCGTTGAGCCGTCGAGCTCAAAAACCTCACCGCGCGTCAGGCGTCGAATGGGCGAGGTGTCCGACAGACGCTGCGTCAGGCCGCCGTGCCACAGCTCCATGGGGCGCTCCGACCAGTGATCGAAACGCTCGTGGTTGCCGTCGACAAACAGCACGGTATAGGGGCGCGACTCCAGCCAGGCGATGTCGGCACATTCCTCGGCAGAGAAATCCCACGGAAAGCCAAAGTCGCCCGCGATGATGAGATAGTCGTCACTTGTCAGACCATCCCCAAGATCCCAGTCGCGAAGCTTTTGCATGTCGACGCCGCCGTGAATATCGCCCGTCACATAGACCGTCATCGGATCACCACTTCCCTGTAAGTCGCTAGCCCACATTCTGCACGATCACTAAGTCAACCGTTCCAGCCCTTCCATCCTTTGGGACCTGCCCTTCGCTCTTCCATCCAAACGGGTCAAACACCCAAAAGATCAGATCGAGCACGCCGCCGGTCATCGTGGCGCCGGCAAGAGCCATGCAAACATGCAGAAAGCTGGCACTTCGGAGCACGTCGAACGGCCCCAGAACAGCCAGCAGCGCGACCGCTGCGCCGGCTACGCACAGCGCGAGGCACGGCCCCGCGTCCTTTACGCACTTCTTTGCGAGATGCTTTGCGTTGTCACTCATCGGTATCGAACTCCTTAGAGGGTCGTTGTTCAGATACATGCCGCCGCGACAGAACGGATCGGCAGGGTAAGTGTCACATGCTGTGCGGACATCAATGGAGAAACCGCCTGCTCGACCAACCTTTGACGCCGTTTTGCACCGGCACCACATCCCCCGCTATCGAGGTCTAATACTTTTCCCACCGCTACCCAAAAACTCATCCAACGTTAATCTTGGCTCAAGAATCGCTTAATCTATAATCTGCACTATAGAGTTCGACCAAGGGCGGGGCGGCGCCACGCAGGCCGCCGAACGCAACGCTCGCGCCCGGGTAGATCATCCGGCGTCGCGCCCATCGAACGAAAGGACAGGTCATGGACGACCTCGAAAAAGTTGAAACAATCCGCACCAAGTGCAACGTGAGCTACACCGATGCCAAAACCGCGCTCGACGCCGCCGACGGCAACGTCCTGGATGCCATCATTTGGCTCGAGTCGCAGGGCAAGACCCAGACCACGTCGGCGCACGCCGCCACCGAGTCCGCGCCAGCCGATGAGCCCTCGGCCGAGATGGTCGCCGCGCAGGCAGCCTACGAAAAGTCGAGCGAAAAGACCGACTTCTCCAAGAAGATGGACAGTGTGTGGGAGTACCTCAAAAAGCTCTTCCGCCTGAGCCTGGACACCAAGTTTATCGCCACGCGCCGCGATGCGATCATCCTCAACATCCCCATCCTGATTCCCATCGTCGCCCTGTTTGCCTGGGGCGCCACGATATGGCTGATGCTGATTGGTCTGTTCTTTGGCATGCGCTACCGCATCGACAGCGACGGCGACGTGCCCGGCAGCATCAACAACCTTATGAATCACGCCGCCGATGCCGCGGACGACATCAAGCAAAATCTCAACGACGACAAGTAATCGCAGACGGGGGCACGCATGGCACGGATCCTGATCGTAGAGGACGAGGAGAAAATCGCCCGCTTTGTGACGCTCGAGCTGGAGCACGAGGGCTACCAGGTGGAGCACGCCGCCGATGGCCGCACCGCCGTGGACCTGGCACTGGAGCGCGACTACGATCTGATTCTGCTCGATGTGCTGTTGCCGCAGCTCAACGGCATGGAGGTCCTGCGGCGCGTCCGCAAGCACAAGGATGTGCCGGTGATTATGGTCACCGCGCGCGATGCCGTGATGGACAAAGTGGCCGGGCTCGATGCCGGCGCCGACGATTACCTGACCAAGCCGTTTGCGATTGAGGAGCTGTTCGCACGGATCCGCGTAGCGCTGAAGCGCTCGGAGGCCGTGCGGGCGGCTTCGGGCGTTGGCGGCGTTGGGGCCGGGGCGGGCATGGCGGGCGGTGCGACCGGCAACGCCGCCACGATGTCCCAAGCCAGCGACACGGTCCAGACATCCGCCGCGCCCTCCCCCGCCACGCTCACCGTGGGCTCGGTCGCGCTCGATCCCGACCGCCGCGAAGTCACCGTCGCAGGCTCGCCCATCGCGCTCACGGCCCGCGAGTTCGACGTCCTCGCCCTGCTTATGGCGCATGCCGAGACCGTGCTCACGCGCGAGCGCATCGCGCACGAAGCGCTGGGCTACGAATACGTGGGCGACACCAACAACGTCGACGTGCACATCGCACACCTGCGTGCCAAGATCGAGGACGCCGGCGGCGCCCGCATCATCCAGACCGTGCGCGGGGTGGGCTATGTCTGCCGCGCGTAACGCCGAGGCCAAGCGCGTCACCTCCATCGCCCGCGCCATTAACTGGAGCTATATGTGGCGCCGCTTGATGAGCTACGTCTGGCTCGATCTGCTGCTGATGGTGATTGCGGCGGCGATCCTCGTCTATGGATACAACCAGACGCTGCCCGACGGCGCGTTTACCGCAGGATGGATCCCCGGCACCACCGTTCACGGCATGTCGCTGACGCCCGCGCGCGGCTGGGACCCGACAACGCTCACCTATACCGTCGAGCTTGCGCGCACCACCAAGACTTTCCCCCTCGCACAGGACCTCGTCACGTTATGGCCTCTCTACCTTGTCGTTGTGGGTTGGCAGGTCATCAGCGTACTCAACATGCTCGGCGGCGCGAGGCGCGTACGCCGCACCATGGCGCCTCTCAACGATCTGGCCTTGCGCGTGGACGAGCTCGGCCGCATGCAGCTCTCCGGCGGCAAAATGGAAACACTGGAGCAGGCCATCGCGCGCGCAAGCGTCGACTCGCCGAGCGTCACCACCGGCGACGCCGACCTGGCAAGCATCGAGGTCGCGCTCAACCGCCTGCTGCGCCAGATGCAAGAGGCCAAGCTGCAGCAGATGCGCTTTGTCAACGATGCAAGCCACGAGCTACGCACGCCCATCGCGGTGATTCAGGGCTACGTAAACATGCTCGACCGCTGGGGCAAAGACGATCCGGACGTGCTGGCGGAGTCCATCGCCTCGCTCAAAGCCGAAAGCGAGCACATGCAGGAGCTCGTGGAGCAGCTGCTGTTTTTGGCACGCGGCGATGCCGGGCGCACGGTCCTGCGGCGCGCGCATACCAACCTGGCAGCACTGGTCGGCGAGGTGTGCGAGGAATCGCAGATGATCGATACCGAGCACACGTATCGGCTAGCCTTTGACGCTGCGCTTGCCAGCGACCCGCGCTGCGACGCGCCCGTCGACGTGGCGCTCGTGAAGCAGGCTCTGCGCGTGATCGTGCAAAACGCCGCCAAGTATTCGGACGCGGGCACGACCGTCACATTTGGCATAGCGCCGGATGCGGGCGCGGGCACGATCGACATAAGCGTTGAGGACGAGGGCATCGGCATGAACCAGGAATCCGCAGCTCACGCGTTTGAACGGTTCTACCGCGCCGACAACGCACGCGATGCCGGCGCGCAGGGCTCGGGTCTGGGGCTTGCCATTGCCAAGTGGATCGTCGATAGCCATGGCGGCGTCATCGGCGTGACCTCGGTCGAGGGCGTCGGCAGCCGCTTTACGATTCGCCTGCCGCGCTAGGAAGCCCCTCGGCATAAAATAAAGGGATAGGGCCACGCGGCCCTATCCCTTTTTGCTAGCTATGGCAGCTTGTGCGCTATTCGCGGCACAGGTGCACGGCGAAACCGGCGAACTCGCGCTTAAAGTACACGAGCTTGGTACCACCGTCGGGCAGCAGCGCGCGCGACTCCTCGTTGACCTCGAGCCCGCGCTCGGCAAACCACTTCTCAGCTGCATCGATGTCGTTAACGGCAAAGCCGATGTGGCCCTTGGTGCCACGACCGTTCTGCTTCATGATCTCGACCAGCGAATCATTAAAGTACGAAACGGGGGTCTCGATAACGGGCAGGCCCATCATCGTCGAGAACAGCTCCGCGATCTCCAAGGCATCTGCCGGGTCAGTGGCGTTAATGCCCACATGGGCAACGCGCATGCCAAAGAGCTCGACCGGATTGGCGTTCTGCTCATTCATACAGGCAGCGCCTACTGAGCCATAACGTCGAGAACGGCCTTCTCGGCAGCGACGCGGTTCATGCCGGTCATGAAGGGCACGCCGCTCACGTACGGGCAGGTGAGGCCCTCGGGGGCAACGGTGGTGGCGATCAGCAGGTCGGCGCCCTCGTCGCAAGCGTCCTTGGCCTCGGAGATGGCGCACTGCACGATCTCATACTTGCCGGCATAACCGTTAGCGTCGAGCATGGTAGCGACCTTCTGGGCAACGAGCGTGGAAGTAGCAGCGCCAGCACCGCAAGCCAAAACGATCTTCTTCATAGGTAATATCTCCCTTCATGGTTTACTTTAGGTAAGTGTACCGCAGCGAGCGATGGCACTCGGCCTCGATGAGCTTTTATGCTAGTTTGCTTGCGCGCTGCGTATAATACATCTAGTACGTGTTGTCATACCGCTTGTTTTACAAGCGACTAAGGACCCTAATATGCCCGATTCCCGCACACTCTGGACCGCCGTCGTTATCATCTGCATCGCCGTGTCGGTGTTCTTTAGCGTCAAAAAACGCACCACGTTTAAGCGCCTGCAGCAGCTTATGGCTGCCAAGCAGTGGGACGAGTTCGATCGTTTGCTCGACGGCAAACTCACCAGCATGCTGTACCCGCGCTACAACCGCGACTACCTGCGTCTGAACTCCTATCTGCTGCGCGAGGACCACGAGCACGCCGATGAGATGTTCGATTTGCTGCTGGGTCTCAACCTCCCCAAGATGCAGCGCGTCGACCTGGTGATCAAAGCCTTTAACTACTATGTTGGCCAGGAGGACCGCAAAAAGTCCAAGGAGCTGCTGCACGAGATCAAGGGCTTTGAGGGCGGTCAGGCCGAGGCAGTTGCGCACGAGTGTCAGCTGATGTACGACACGATGATCCTCAAGCGCCACAACGACATTCCCGAGCTGGAGCGCATGCTCGAGGAGGCCGGCGACGATAAGGTTAAGGGTTGCCGCTTGGAGTACCTGTTGGCCCTACAGTACAAGAACAAAGGCGACGAGGCCAAGTTTGCCGAGTACTTGGAAAAGTCGGGCCGGCACTCGATGGCCGTCAACGCGTAATGAGCGGCTTGTGCTAGACTTCTAGTCTCACGGGGGCGTGGCGGAATTGGCATACGCAGGAGACTTAAAATCTCTCGCCGCAAGGATTGTGGGTTCGAGTCCCACCGCCCCTACCATATGGAGCTTTCGAGCCCGTGTCCCCAAGGGATGCGGGCTCGTTTCTTTTACACGCCGGCGGGGCTCTAAGTTGCGGTGGAATAGTTCCTGTTTTGGCAGTTTACCAGCCCATTTAGGAACTATTCCACCGCAACTTAGGTTGGTGTTCCCACATTTTCCAATGGAAAAACGTGGCTGTCTCCCACATTTTCCGATGGAAAAACGTGGTTGTCTCCCACATTTTCCGATGGAAACTCCCAAATGGCCTTATACTAGCCGAGAGGGTTGGGAGGCAATATGCAGCGACAGCTTATGAGTGAACTTATCGCTTGGAAATCAAGGGCGAATCGCAAACCTCTCTTGCTTAAGGGAGCCCGCCAGACAGGAAAGACTTGGCTTCTTAACGAATTCGCAAGCCAGCAGTATCGAAACGTCATTCGTTTTGACTTTATGCTCGAGCCGAGCACACGCTCGCTGTTCGATGGGAACCTCGACCCCAAGCGCATCATCTCCCAGATAGAACTCCTACGTGGCCAAACCGTAACGCCGGAAGACACGCTCATCATCTTCGACGAGATCCAAGAAGCGCCACGCGGGATCACCTCGCTCAAGTACTTCAACGAGCTTGCGCCCGAATACCACATCGTAGCAGCCGGTTCCTATATGGGCCTCGCGCTCCGACGCGAAAACGAGTCATTTCCCGTCGGCAAAATCGACCAGCTCACCATGCGTCCCATGGGGTTTGCTGAGTTCGTTCGTGCCGTCGACGGCAACCCGCTCGCCGACGCCATCCTTGCCGCAGACATGAACCTTCTAGCAAACGTTACCGAAAAGCTCGAGCACTTGCTCAAGGAATACCTTGTTGTCGGCGGTATGCCCGAAGTTGTCTCCACTTTCGCCGAGACACGCGACTTCATCGAAGCCCGAAGGCTTCAACAGCAAATCATCGAGGCTTACGAATCCGATTTTGGCAAACATGCACCCGCCCGCATCGTCGAGCGCATGAGGTTGGTTTGGAAATCCCTTCCCGGCCAGCTTGCAAAGGAGAACAAGAAGTTTGTCTATGGCGCCCTTCGTCCCGGAGCGCGCGCACGCGATTTCGAGGAAAGCCTCCAGTGTCTCACGGACTACGGAATCGTTCATAAGGTGCCACGTGTTTCCGCTCTAAAGGCGCCGCTCTCGAGCTACGAAGACCTCTCGGGCTTCAAACTGTTCTGCATCGACACCGGCATCCTCGGAGCGCTCTCCGGTCTCTCTCCGGCCATCGTTCTTAACGGATCCGCTGTTTTTACCGAGTTCAAAGGTTCGCTGACCGAACAATACGTCGCGCAGGAGCTTTTGCTCCAGGACAAAACTCCCGCGTATTGGTCCTCTACCTCCGGCAATGCCGAAACCGACTTTGCCATCGACCATGCGGGAACCGTGCTTCCGCTTGAGGTCAAGGCGGCAGAGAACCTTAAAGCGAAGAGTCTGAAAGTAGCCTGCGAAAAATTCAAACTCGAGCGTTGCGTGAGGAGCTCCCTGGCGGCATATAGAGACGAGGGCATGCTCATCAATATTCCGCTTTGGGAGATTGGGCAGATCGACAAGCTGGCATAGGCGCTGTGGGGACGCCCCGCAAGGACTGTCCCCAGGTGCCGGCTGTTGAGTTGCGGTGGAATAGGGACTGTTTGGTGCCCGAAAGGGCGATTTTAGTCCGTATTTCACCGCAACTTATTTAGAGGGTGCTGAGCTCTGGGGTCCAGGAGATGGTGGGGGTCGCACCGTCGAGAGCCTCGTTGATGGTGGCGGCCATGCCGGCGAGTAAGCTGTTCTCGCTTACAGTGAGCGTCTTGTAGCCGCCGGCTCGCATAAGCTCGCGGATTACCACGGCACCAGCCAAGATCACGCCCGCGCGTTTGGGCTGTACACCCGGTAGAGCGGCGATGCCGTCCGCATCCAACGCAGACATGCGCTCGATAGCGGCCGAAACCTGATCCAGCGAAAGCTCGCGCAGGTGCACAAAGCTCGAATCGTACGGTTCCAGCTCATGAACGAGCGCCACGAGTGTGGTGACGGTGCCACCCACTGCGACCAAGCGTTCGGCGCGCTCAAAATTGCTCGGCAGGCCCTCAAAATAGGCAGCGAACTGCTCGCCCGCCCACGCGGCAGCGGCAGTAAGCTCGCCGCGTGCGGGCGGCAGTGCCGAGAAAAATCGCTCCGTCACACGGCGACAACCGATGTCCAGCGAACGCGTGCCCTCCAGCGCAAAGACCCCACGCTCCAGCGCAAAGACCCCACGCTCCGGCGCATAGACGCCCGTCGCGAGCTCCGTGGATCCGCCGCCCGAATCGGCAACAATGATGCGCTCGCCGGCAAAGTCGTGCGCCACGCCAAAAAACGTCAGGCGCGCCTCGACCTCGCCCGGAATCACCTGCGGTTCGAGCCCCAGCTCACGCAGACCGTCCAGCAGCAGTGCGGCATTGGATGCATCGCGCGCGGCGCTCGTGCATGTGGTGCAAATGCACGCGGCCCCAAAGGCACGCGCCTCGTCCACAAACATGCGGCATGCAGCGAGCACGCGCTCGACCGCCGCCTCGCAAAAGCGACCCGTCGCGTCCACACCCTCGCCCAGGTCGGTAATCTCGGTATGCTTGGACGATTCCACGATCGCCCCGCCCTCGACCTGCGCCAGCACCAGTCGCGACGACACCGTTCCCAGATCGATCGCCGCCACCTTATATCGTTTGCAATCTGCCATTGCGGGCTCCCCTCCGGGCGCTATTTGCCGTTGGACACGACCGTCTGGCCCTCGACACCGTTAAACCCAAACAGCATGTCGAGCGCCTGGATGTACCACGGGGCGTCCTTACCGACTTCTTCGATTTCCTTGGCAACTTCGCTGGCCTTCTTGGCGTTCGACGACTTCTTGCTCGAAGACGAATCCGAATCGTCGTCCAGGCCCTGCACTTCAACCCTCTTCTCGCCGGGCATCACCAGGCCCAGATCCTCGGACGCCGCATCCTTAATGCCCTCCTCCGAGAGCAGTTTGTCGACGCTTTTTTGCAGCTCATCATTGTATTGCTGACGAATCTCGACCTGCTTGGCCAAGATGTCGCTCGAGCGCTTAGCCACGTACAGGTCGCGTACGGGAAAATACAGGCTCACGAGCGCCAGCGCCACGACAATGCCGATAAACAGCGGGCGCAGAGAGCCATGCGTAAAGTCATAGATCGCCTTGACCACCGCATTGTCATTGGCGTAGCGCATAAAGTCCGAGCCCGAAAGACGGCTCGAGGGCCTGCTCGACCTGTCGTGCATCTGGGCCGAGGGACGCGACGCATGCGACGAACGTGCCGGGCGCACCGGTCCATCTGCCGAAGTATTCACATGAGCATTGGGGCGCGAGGTACTTGTCGGGCGCTGCGTGGAGCGGTCGGCGCCGGCGTAGGCGGACCCACCGAGCTGCACTGTGCGCGCACGGCGAGGCGACGGCTCACGCGAACCGGCGGAATAGTACCTGTTGTCGTAAATCTGATCCATGTGCGCCTTGTGCGGTTGAGGTTTGTTTGCGCTAAGTATTCTAGTTATAGCACGAGCGCCCGCGCCGCCTTCGCCAGCCTTTGCTCGACATAAAAAAGGCGCTGAGTCATATGGCCCAGCGCCCAATGGTGCTCAACAGTGCCCGGCGGGGGCGAGGCGGATCCGAGTCAGCCCCGCCCCCGCACACGCTGCTGCCTAGCGAATGTTGTAGAACGCGGCCTTGCCGGCGTAGCGCGCGCTGCCCTCGAGCTCGTCCTCGATGCGGATGAGCTGGTTGTACTTGGCGATACGGTCGCTGCGGCACGGGGCGCCCGACTTGATCTGGCCGGCATTGACGCCCACGACCAAGTCGGCGATCGTGGAATCCTCGGTCTCGCCGGAGCGGTGGCTCACGATGCAAGCGTAACCGGCCTCCTTGGCGGTCTCGATGGCCTCGAGCGACTCGGTGAGCGTGCCGATCTGGTTGACCTTGACCAGGATCGCGTTGGCGGCACCCAACTCGATGCCCTTCTTGAGGCGCTCGGTGTTGGTGACGAACAGGTCGTCGCCCACCAGCTGCACCTTGTTGTCAATGCGGCGGGTCAGCTCGACCCAGCCGTCCCAGTCCTCCTCGGCCATGCCGTCCTCGATGGAGATGATGGGGTAGGTGTCGACGAGCTTCTCCCAGTAATCGACCATCTGGGCGCTCGTGTACTCCACGCCCTCACCCTTGAGCTCGTACATGCCGGTCTCGGCGTTGTAGAACTCAGTCGAGGCCGGGTCCATGGCGTACATGAAGTCGACGCCGGGCTTAAAGCCAGCCTTCTCCACGGCCTTGGTGATGTACTCGAACGGCTCGGCATTGGTCTTAAGGTTGGGGGCAAAGCCGCCCTCGTCGCCCACGCCGCCGCCCAGGCCGGCCTCGTGCAGCACGCCCTTGAGGGTGTGGTAGACCTCGGCGCACCAACGCAGGCCCTCGGCAAAGCTCGGGGCGCCCACCGGCATGATCATGAACTCCTGGAAGTCGACGTTATTGTCGGCATGCACGCCGCCGTTGAGGATGTTCATCATAGGTGTGGGCAGCAAATGAGCGTTGACGCCGCCCAGGTACTGGTACAGCGACAGGCCCGCCGACTCGGCGGCGGCGCGGGCAACGGCCAGCGACACGCCCAGGATGGCGTTGGCACCGAGCTTGGTCTTGTTGGGGGTACCGTCCGCGGCAATCAGCGCGGCATCGACGGCGCGCTGGTCGAAGGCGTCGAGGCCCACGACGGCGTTAGCGCACTCGTTGTTGACGTGCTCGACGGCCTGCGAAACGCCCTTGCCCAGGTAGCGGCCCTTGTCGCCATCGCGTAGCTCGCAGGCCTCAAAGGCGCCGGTCGAAGCACCCGAAGGCACCATTGCGCGGCCAAAGCTGCCGTCCTCGAGCACGACCTCGACCTCGACGGTGGGATTGCCGCGGCTGTCGAGTACCTCGCGACCGTAGACGTCCAAAATATCGCTCATGTTGTCTCCCTCTCACTTGGAAACGTAGTGGATGCAAGCGACCGGCTGACCGTGCACCATCGGTGCGCCTCCGTAAGTTAGCCATGTCGCACTTTTTGCATTATGCCCTAAGTTAGCCGAGGGATACACTTGATTTTCGAAAAATTTAGCGGGAACGATGAGGCGTGTCAGCCCGTCATTCCCGCAGCCTTACTCCTCCGCCTTTGCGGCATCCCACAGGTCGTTGAGGCCGTGGGTCGAGAGCTCGGTCAGATCCACGTGGGCATCGGCCGCCATCTGCTCCATCGCGGCCCAGCGGCGGCGGAACTTTGCTGTGCTGGCACGCAGGGCACTCTCGGCGTCGATACCCTCCTTGCGCGCGACGTTGACCAGGGCAAAGAGCAGATCGCCAA
The DNA here is from genome assembly GCA_959028445.1 of uncultured Collinsella sp. GTDB lineage: Bacteria > Actinomycetota > Coriobacteriia > Coriobacteriales > Coriobacteriaceae > Collinsella. Next base: position 28,193 of record CAUFRY010000015.1, read on the forward strand.
ACTCCATTTCGCGCTCGGGCGAGCCAGGAGCCTCGGCCTCAAACTCGGCACGCTCCTCGGCGACCTCGTCCCACACATCCTGGACCGTCTCCCACTCAAAGCCCACGGCAGCCGCCTTGCGCGACACCTTCTGAGCCTGCATCAGCGCCGGTAGATGCGTGGGCACGCCGTCGAGCAGGCCCTCGGGCGCAGCCTCGCCTGCCGCCACGGCCTTGTCCTTGGCAGCCCTCTCGGCAAGCTTGACCTCGTCCCAAATCTTGAGTACCTCGTCGGAGCTGTCGGCATCCACATCGCCAAACACGTGCGGATGACGGCGGATGAGCTTGGCATCAATATCACGCGCCACGTCGGCCAGTGTAAACTCGCCGGCGTCAGCAGCAATCTGCGCATGCAGCACGACCTGCATGAGCACGTCGCCCAGCTCCTCGCGTAGGTGAACCGCGTCGTCCGCCTCGATGCAGTCGAGCGCCTCGTAGGCCTCCTCGATCATGTTCTTGCCAATGCTGCGGTGCGTCTGCTCACGGTCCCACGGGCAGCCATCGGGCTGACGCAGACGCCAGATGGTCTGCACCAGATGCTGCAGCTCGGTCGACGCGTCTACCAGCGTGGACAGATCGCGCGAGCCCTCGGCATTTTGCTGAGCCATATGCTGCGCCATGGCTACTCCTCCTCCATGACCACGTGGCGGAACGCACCGCCCTCGTAGATGCCGTAGCTGTGCGTGCCGTCCTTGGGAATGCTCACGCTGCCGGGGTTGAAAAGCCACAGGCCCGGGTGCGCGGCGCTCTCCTCGTTGATCTTGATGTGCGTGTGACCGTAGACGAGCGCGGAGCCCTCGAGCAGCGCGGGCGCGTGGTCGACGCTGTTGTGCATGCCGGCGCCAAAGACATGGCCGTGCGTCAAGAACAGCTCACGGCCGGTTTCGTCAAACAGCGTGGCGTAGTCAGCCATGACGGGGAAGTCGAGGACCATCTGGTCGACCTCGGCGTCGCAGTTGCCGCGCACCGCGATGATGCGGTCGGCTAGGGCGTTGAGCAGCGGAATCACGCGCTTGGGAGCATAGTCGCGCGGCAGGTCGTTGCGCGGACCGTGGTAGAGCAGGTCGCCCAGCAGAACGATGCGGTCGGGCTGCTCGGACTCGATGGCGGTGACCAGGCGCTCGGTCCAGTATGCCGAGCCGTGGATGTCGGAGGCGACGAGGTATTTCATGGGGAGATCCTTTCGAATGGGGTTGATGGGGCGGGTGTGGCGCGTCGCCGACCGTGTCACTCAAATTGCAGAGCCGCGGCTTGTGCTGTCTGTATCACGCGCTGGAGCGGCACACCGTGCTCGCGGGCAAGGCGGGCGCAGTCCTCGTACTCGGGCGCTGCACGCTCGCTGCCGTCGGGCAGGGTGGCCACCTTGACGAACACCTCGCCCCATGGCGTCGTTACGCGCTCAAAGCGGCGTGGTAGGCAAACGCGCTCCATAACCTGGCGACGAATGCCGTTGGTCGTGGTTTCCAAGAAGATGATCGTCTGCAGGCGCTCGATATCCTCGTAGGTGCAGATTACCTGCAGCTGCCAGCCGGGGCGGCCTTTCTTACAATAGAGGGGCAGCCAGTGCACCTCGCGCGCACCCGCCTCGCGCAGGCGGTCGGCGGCGTAGGCGAGTACCTCAGGCGACGCGTCGTCGATGTCGCATTCCAGCTTGACGATGGTTTCAGGCGCATCGGTCTCGCGGGACAGCGGGGATGTGCTATCGCATGGCATACGGTCCGGCTCCTTTCCGCGCGGGCTCGTTTTGTTCATCCAAACGCTAGCACATCGGACGTGGCACAAGCGTGACTTTCGTCCGTCGCCGCCCTTGCCCCCATCCAAACGTGTACGTCAGCCTCCAAACATGTCATTATTTGTCGGTTTTGGAGGCTGACGTACACGTTTTGAGAGCAAGCGAGGCCGCACCACGCGCCGCGCAACCTTTCCAATCGATTTCGATCCCCGGCGTGCCCGGCGTGTTGAGAGCTGCGCCATTACAATGAAGCGGATTCGCTTGACGCAAAGGAGCCGCTATGCCCATGTGCCCGCTGGTCGATTGCCATACCCACACCTCGTTTTCGGACGGGCATGCCTCGTTTGAGGACAACGTCCGTGCCGCTGCTGCGGCCGGCTGCCGCGTCATGGTCTCGACCGACCATCTCACCCTGCCCGCCAGCATGGATGCCAACTGCGAAGTGCAGGTTACTGAAGGCGACCTGCCGGCACATCATCTGGCTTTTGAGGATGCCCGCAAGCTTGCCGCGCAGATCGCGCCGGAGCTCGAGCTTATCTATGGCTTTGAATGCGATTGGTACGAGGGCTGCGAGCCTTTGGTTGAGCGCTGGTCCCAGGGCGCCGTCGTGCGCCTGGGCAGTGTGCACTGGATTGGCAACCCAGGCGATATCATGGCCGGTGCCGCGGGTACGGCGGGAACGGAGGACGTCGCTCGTCCCGATACGCCCGATTCGCGCTGCGGCTGGATCGACGATGACACCAACCTGCACGTTTGGGAAAACCTGGGGGTACGCGGCGTGTGGGAGCGCTATGTCGATGACTGGTGCCGCGCCTGCGAGAGCCCGCTCAACTTTGATGTGATGGCTCACCCCGACCTGGTCATGCGCTTTTCGAAGGAAGGCTTTGCGCCCGATTTTGACCCCGCACCGTTTTGGCAGCAGATGGCAGAGCGCGCGCACGATACGGGCCGCCGCGTTGAGGTCTCGACGGCCGCGCCGCGCAAGGGCTTGGGCGACTACTACCCCGCAACCGGTCTTTTGCGCTGCTTTGCCCATGCCGAAGTGCCGATCACCTTTGGCTCGGACGCGCACCGCGTCTGCGATATCTGCTGGAACATCCGCGAGGCCCAGGCGCACGCCTACGACTGCGGTTATCGAACCTTCGACATCCCCCACGCCACCGGCGAATGGGAATCCACGCCCCTCGCCTAGCCATCCCTTCATAAGTTGCGGTGAAATAGGGATTGTTTTGCTTGATGAAGCGCTTAAACAGTCCCTATTTCACCGCAACTTCCATGACCCCGTTACACCAACAAAGACTGTCCCAAACGACTAGTGGCGGCGGGCGTTGAGTTCGCCGGCCAGCTCGTCGAGGGTGATGCCGTAGCGCTCGAGCGTCACGAGCAGGTGGTAGACCAGGTCGCCGGCCTCGTAGCGGATGTGATCGTGATCGTTATCCTTGCAGGCCATGATCACCTCGCTCGACTCCTCGGCAAGCTTCTTGAGCAGCTCATCCTCGACGTCGGTCAGCAGACGCGCGGTATAGCTCTCCTGCGGCGATGCATCACGACGACCGTGAATCACCTCGGCCAGACCTGTCAGCGTCTCACCGATATTTCCATCCTGAACGTTTGCGGTGCGCACACCCATAGTTCAATCCTTTCTGGTTGGCCAAGCGCCTAGTCGAGCGCCCGTCCTACGCGAGTTTCTTAAAGAAGCAGGTACGGTTGCCGGTATGGCAGGCCGGACCCGGCGAGTCCACCTTGACCAGCAGCGTATCGCTATCGCAGTCGGTCCAGAGTTCCTTAACCTCCTGCATATTGCCACTCGTCGCGCCCTTGTTCCAGAGCTCCTGGCGGCTGCGGCTCCAAAACCACGTGGTGCCGGTCTTGAGCGTCAGCCCCACCGATTCCTCGTTCATCCAAGCAACCATAAGCACCTCACCGGTGTCATACTGCTGAACCACACAAGGAATCAGCCCGTGGGCGTCGTATTTAAGATCAGCCGCTTCTACTACCTCAGTCATCATTTCTCCCAAGTAATAACAGTAAGCCCCACAGGTCGGCAAGGGTTGCCCAGGTGCCCGAGATTCCGAGCGACAAGCCCGACGACGCGTACTTAAGTACGCAAGGAGGGTTGGAGCTGGAAGGTCGGGTGCCTGGGCAAGCCGCAGCGCTAGAAATCCAATCTCATGGGAATACCTTGAGATGCCATGTACTCCTTCACCTGGCGAATGCTGAAAGTTCCAAAGTGAAAGACGCTGGCCGCCAGCACGGCGTCGGCTTCGCCCTCGATCACGCCCTCGGCAAAATGCTCGAGCGTGCCCACGCCGCCGCTCGCGATGACGGGAATCGGCACCGCGCGCGCCACGGCGCGGGTGAGCGCCAGGTCAAAGCCGGCCTTGGTGCCGTCGCGGTCCATGCTGGTGAGCAAGATCTCGCCGGCGCCGCGACGAGCCGCCTCCTCGGCCCATGCCACCGCATCGATACCCGTGGCGTTGCGGCCTCCTGCGGTAAAAACCTCCCACTTGTCGGCATCCGGCTGCTCAGGCAGGCCGACGCGCTTGGCATCGATCGCCACGACCACGGCCTGGCTGCCAAACGCCGCGGCAGCTTGGCTGATCAGCGACGGGTCGCGCACGGCGGCAGAGTTGAGCGATACCTTGTCGGCACCGGCCGCCACCATGGTTCGCATGCCCGCCAGGTCGCGGAAACCGCCGCCCACGGTATAGGGAATAGCGAGCTCCTCGGCCGCATGCGCCGCCATCTCGATGGTCGTCGCGCGGTTGTCGCTCGTGGCGGTAATGTCCAGGAAGACGACCTCGTCTGCACCCTCGCGGTCGTAGGCACGGGCAAGCTCCACCGGATCGCCCGCATCGCGCAGGCTCACAAAGTTGACGCCTTTGACCACACGGCCGTCCTTGACGTCTAGACAGGGAATCACGCGCTTGGTAAGCATGGGCTACTCCTCCCCTCGGGCGGCGGCCAACGCCTGTACCAGCGTAAAGTTGCCCTCGTAGAGCGCGCGACCGGTGATGGCGCCCTCAATAGTGCCCTCGCCCACCGCGGCGAGCGCACGGATATCGTCGAGCGTCGAGATGCCGCCCGACGCCACAACGGGAAAGCCCGCGACCTCGGCCACGTGGCGATATGCTGCCACGTCGATGCCCGTCTGCATACCGTCGCGCGCGATATCGGTATACACCAGATGTTTAAAGCCCAGCTCCGTGAGCTGCGCCACGGCATCGTCGAGCGCCACACCCGCACCGTCGCGCCAACCGTTCACCTTGACCTGGCCGTCGCGCGCGGCAATATCTGCCACCAGCAGCTCGCCAAAGCCTTGGGCCGCCACCTCGGCAAAACCCGGCTCAGTCACCAGCACGGTGCCCAGTGCGATGCGACGCGCGCCGTAGCCGGCCAGCTCGTCGATGCGCGCGAGCGAGCGAACGCCGCCGCCCACGTCCACCGACAGACCGTCGACGCCGCAGATGGCCTCGATCGCCGCCGAGTTGGCAGCGCACGTGTCCTCGTCCTCGCCAAAGGCAGCGGACAGGTCGACGACGTGCACCCAGCTCGCACCCTGCTCGGCAAAGGAGCGGGCGACGGCCACGGGGTCGTCGGAATATACCTTGCAGCGGCTCCGATCGCCGCGCTCCAGGCGCACGACCTTGCCGCCGATCAAATCGATTGCAGGAAACAGGATCATCGGCCGGCCTCCTCGACGATGTTGACGAAGTTCTTAAGAATGCGCTGTCCCAGGGCCGAGGATTTCTCGGGATGGAACTGGCAGCCCCACACGTTGCCGTGACGCACAATGCACGGGAAACTCCGCGTGTAGTGCGTGCACGCCAAAACATCAGCGGCATCGGCGTCGTCGGCCACCGCGTAGCTGTGGGTGAAGTACATGTTGGCGCCCTCGGCAAAACCGGCGAGCAACGGATCGGCCGCCCCGGCGGGCGTCATGTGCACCTGGTCCCAGCCCACGTGCGGCACCTTCAGGCGACTCGACTCCAAGCGCGTGCACGAACCGCGCATGATGCCCAGGCCATCGACCCAGGGGCCGCCAGACTGCTCAGGGGTGCTGCCGTCTGCAGCCATGCCCTCGTCCGCAGGCACGCCCTCGTTGCCACGCTCAAAAAAGAGCTGAAGGCCCAGGCAGATGCCGAGCAGCGGAGTTCCGGCGGCGACGGCATCGAGCACGGCCGCCTCCTCGCCGCTCTGGCGTATAAAGGCGATCGCGTCATAGAACGCACCCACGCCCGGGATGACCAGGCCGTCGGCGCGGCGGATCTGCTCCGGGTCGTCCGACGTGCAGGCAGCGGCACCGGCGCGCGCAAGCCCGCGCACGACGCTCGACAAGTTGCCCTTGTGGTAGTCGACCACCACGATCTTCGGTTCGCCCACGCGACCCCTCCTCCTCATCTTGTCCGAAAACCACCACAAAGGGGACAGGCACCTTCGTGGTGGTTTCTGCCTTTGTAGCGGTTACAGTGAGCCTTTGGTGCTAGGGATGCCCTGCACGCGGGGATCGAGCTCGCAGGCGTGGCGCATCGTGCGACCCACGGCCTTAAAGGCGGCCTCGATAATGTGATGCGAGTTGCCGCCCGCCAGCTCGCGCACGTGCAGCGTGAGCTTGGCATCGCGCGCAAAGGCGTAGAAGAACTCGACGGCCAGCTCGGTATCGAAGCTGCCCACGCGCTCGGTCGGCACGGGCAGCTCGCAGTAGGCCTGCCCGCGCCCCGAAATATCAACAGCAGCCATCACGAGTGTCTCGTCCATGGCGATCGCCGCGTCGGCAAAGCGTGTAATGCCCGCCTTGTCGCCCAGCGCCTGGCAAAACGCCTCGCCCAACACAATGCCCGTGTCCTCGACGGTATGATGCGCATCGACCTCCACGTCGCCCACCGCGTGCACCGTCAGATCGAACAGGCCATGGCGGCCAAAAGCGTTGAGCATGTGGTCGAAAAACGGCACACCGGTCGAGATATCGCACACGCCGCTTCCATCCAGGTCGAGCTTTACGACAATGTCGGTCTCGCCCGTCTTGCGGGTCACCTCGGCATAGCGGTCCATCTACATCTCCTCCTTCACCAGCGCGGCAAACGCAGCCAGCACCTCGTCGTTTTCCTGCGGGGTGCCCACGGTAATGCGCAGGCAGTCCGCGAGCCCCGGCGCGTAGCTAAAGTCGCGCACCAAAATCGAATACTCGTCGCGCAGACGCTCGCGCACGCGCGTGGCATGCGACGTGCGCACGAGCACAAAGTTCGCCGCGCTCGGCCATGCCTCCACGGGCATGCCCTCGGCAGCCATTGCGTGCAGGGCACACAGTTCGCGCTCGCGCTCGGATGCAACCTGTGCTACCACGGGTGCGTACGCATCGCGGGCACGCACGCAGGCAAGCGCGGCGGCCTGGCTCAGCACGTTAACCGAGTAGATCTGGCGAATCGCCGCAAACACATCGATGGCCTCAGGCGCCGCGATCACATAGCCCAGACGCGTGCCGGCGGCGCCGAACGCCTTGGACAGCGTATGCAGAATCGCCAGGTTGGGATGCTCGGCGATAAGCCCCTGCGCCGTGGTGGCCGCGCCAAACGAATCGTCGGCAAACTCCACGTAGGCCTCGTCGACCATCACCATGCCGGGGCAGGCATCGCACAGAGCCGCGACAAAGTCGAGCGGCGCCACGTCACCCGTGGGATTGTTGGGCGAGGTCACGATCGCCAGATTGCACTCGGGAGCCGCTGCAAGCACCGCCGCCTGGTCGAGCTCAAAGGTCGCCGGGTCGCGCCACACGTCGCGCACCTCGGTCTGGCAGAGCGACGCAAAGAACGCATACTCGCTAAAGCACGGCGGGCAGTTGAGCAGGGTCCGCCCCGCGCCGCCAAACGCCAGCAAGTAGTTATAGAGCAGCTCGTCACCGCCGTTGCCCACGCAGATATTCTCGCGCGTCACGCCATGCCAAGCAGCAAGTTCATCGCGCAGGTCGTTGGACATGGGGTCGGGATAACGGTTGAGCGGCGTGGCAGCCAGGGCTGCATCAATCGCCTCGCGCACGCCGGCCGGCACGGGATAGGTGTTCTCGTTGGCCGAAAGGTTGATGCGCGTGGGCGTGAAGTTGGGATCATAGGGCTCAATGCCGGCCAGGTAGGGCTGGACGAGCTCCTTCATGCGCGGCGTGAGTTCGGCCATGTTAGGCCTCCTCGCCAGCCACGCCAGCGCCATCTGCGCCTGCTGCCGCCAGGTCCACGCCCTCGGCAACCGTCGCGGTCGTATCACCCGGCCAGGCAACCTTGGTCAGGTCGGCCGCGGCCAGCGACTCGACGCTCACGGCATCCTCGCCTTGTTCCAGCACGCGGCGACGCAGAGCGGCGGAAAGCGCGTGTGCCCACAGACCCTCGGCCTCGGCTAAACGCTGTGTGGCGGGAGCGTCGGAGAGCAGGCCCTCGGGTGTATAGCAAATGATACTCGAGCGCTTAACGAACTCTTCGACCGAAAGCGGGTTGGAGAACATGGCCGTGCCGCCGGTCGGCAGCGTGTGGTTGGGGCCGGCAACATAATCGCCAAGCTGCTCGGAGCTCCAAGCGCCCACAAAGATGGCGCCGGCGTTGCGAATGCCGCCAAGCAGGCCCATCGCATCCTTGCAGTGCAGCTCCAGGTGCTCGGGCGCCACGGTGTTCACGGCCTCGACGGCGGCAGCCATATCGGCGGCCACCACGATGGTGCCCTCGTTGTCGAGCGAGGCGCGCGTGATTTCGGCGCGTGGCGACTGCGCCACCAGAATGTCGATGCCAGCCTCGACCTCGCGCGCAAACTGCCCATCGCAGGTCACCAGATAACAGGCGGCCAGCGGATCGTGCTCGGCCTGAGCCATCAGGTCTGCCGCGACCACCATGGGCTTGGCCGTAGCATCGGCCAGCACGCAGACCTCGGAGGGACCGGCGACCATATCGATACCCACGTCACCCGAGACAATCTGTTTGGCAGCGGCGACAAAGGCGTTGCCCGGGCCGGTGATCTTGTCGACACGCGGAATGGTCTCGGTGCCGTACGCCAGCGCGGCCACGGCCTGGGCGCCGCCCACCATATAGATCTCGTCCACGCCTCCAAGCTTGGCAGCCGCAAGCGTATACGGGCTGATCAGGCCATCTTTTTGCGGCGGGGTCACCATGACCACGCGCTTGACGCCGGCCACCTTGGCGGGAATGGCGTTCATGAGCACGGTGGAGGGATACTGCGCGCGACCGCCCGGCACGTAGATGCCGGCCGCAGCAAGCGGGGTCACTTTAACGCCGAGCATTGTGCCGTCCGGGCGCGTGGTAAACCAGCTCTGCTCGACCTCGCGCTGGTGGAACTCGCGAATCTGGCGCGCGGCCTTCTCAAGTGCGGCGACAAAGGCCGGATCGAGGCCTTCGAGCGCGGCATCGATCTGTTCTTGCGGCAAGCGGAAGCTCTGCAGCTCAACGCCATCAAAACGCTGGCAATAATCGCGCACCGCGGCATCGCCGTTGGCGCGCACGTTGGCCACGATATCGCGGGCGGCGTCGACGATGTTTTGCGGCAGCACGCCCTTGCGGTTGAGTTGGTTGGTAACGAGGCGCTCACCGGGAGCAAGCTTGATGGTCTTCATATCGGTATCCCCTATCGGTCGAGGTTGTATTCGAAAAACGAAAGGCCGGGCGGCGGCGCCAATCGGCCCGCAGCCCGTACGTTGGGGCGCCCGTGCGTGCTCGCGCTATTGTGCCGAGCCCGCGACGGGCTCAAAATGCTTGTCCTTCACGGCAGCGGCCAGGCGATCTGCCAGATTGCGTACGCGCGGATCCAGGCGCGCGGCACCCGGGTTGACAAAGAAGCGGGCCGTGCAGTCCATGATGCGACCGGTGATGACCAGGTCGTTGTCGCGCAGGGTGGCACCCGTGGCGGTAATGTCCACGATGCGGTCGGTCATGCCGACGATGGGACCCAGCTCGATGTTACCGTGCAGCGAAACGATGTCGGCATTCACGCCGCGCTCGGCATACCAAGCGCTCGCGATGCGCGGGTACTTGGTGGCCACGCGAAGCGACCCGCGGCGGGCATAGTTGCGCTCGGCCTGGCCGGCGCGCCATGCGGGCTCCGCCTCGATAAAGGCGCACAGGCCGTAGCCCAGATCAACCAGCTGCAGCAGGTTGAGGTCGGCCTCGATAAGCGAGTCCCAGCCGCAGATGCCGCAGTCGGCGCCGCCGCAGCCCACAAAGGCGGGCGCATCGCTGGGGCGCACAATGACAAACTCGATATCGCCGACCGCGCCCTCACCGGCACGCGTGTCGCGTCCGCGCACGATCAGGTGACGGCCGGGGTCGCGCAGCTCAGAGACGTCCAGGCCCGCGGCCTCGAGCACGTCGAGCGTGTCGGCCTTAAGCGAGCCCTTGGGCACGGCGATGCGCAGCGGACCCTCGGCGCCACGGCCCGCGGCGTGATTGCCGTCGGAAGCGGCATCCTCGGCCGAGGTGCGCGCGGCCTCCAGACGCTCGAGCGAAAAGGCGAAGCCCGCCGCCGGCACCTCGATACCGTCGCCAAAAGCGCCGGTAAAGATGGAGTCGTAGCGTCCGCCCGAACCGACTGGATCGGGCAGGCCGCCGGCATAGGCCTTAAAAACCAGGCCCGTGTAGTAATCGAAAGAGTTCATGATGGAGAAGTCGAATGACAGTACCTGGGCGTCCTCGGGTGTCAGGCCCTCGACCAGAGCACGCAGCTCGCGCGTCAGCGGCGCGACGATACCGGCGGCCTCCAGCAGCGCGTCCACGCGGTCGAGCACCTCGGCACCGCCGTGCAGACGCGGCAGCTCGCTAATGGCGGCCTTGACGGCATCGGACTCGACGCTTGCCGCCACGCGGGCATCGAGGCCCACAAAGTCGTTGGCGTGCACGCAGCACAGGGCCTCGGCGGCCAGCTCGCGATCCTCGCACGCCGCGAGCAGTTCCTTAAACGGACGCACACTGCCCGCGATAATGCGTGCATCGGGCAGCGCCAGCTTGCGCACGGCCTCGGCCACCAGCGAGACGATCTCGACATCGCCCGCGGTGTCGCCCGCACCGATGAGCTCAGAGCCCAGCTGCGTAAACTGACGCGAGCCACCGGCATTGCGCTGGCACTCGCGGACCACCGGCGCCTCGTAGCGCAGGCGCAGCGGCAGATCGGCCGCGCGCATGCGGGTCGAAACCAGGCGCACAATCGGCAGTGTGTTGTCGGGACGGACCACCAGCAGGCGACCGTCATCATCAAAGAGCTTAAACGGCGTGTCCGCAATGCGGCCGCCCTCCTCGAGCGAACCCTTGTCCTCGAGCAGCGGCGTCTCGACCGGCAGGTAATGATGCTCCCTAAAGCAGCCCTTCACCGTCAGCGCAATCTCCTCGCGCGCCTGAGCCTCCTCGGGCAATATGTCCCGGAATCCCCACGGTGTGGCCGTCATCTGGTGAGCCTCCTCATGCTGTGTTTCATATAGAGCAGAAGACCGGCATAGCTCCGCCGGTCTTCTGGGTACTTTAGCATACTAGAGTGTTTGCGGGGAGAATCGTCCTCCTCGGCTCATAGCGTATTCATTTGGAAACATAGGGGAAAGCGTGTCCCGCCCGCCAGCCAAAAACTGGGATGCGGTTTCCGGTTGAGGTCCTCAGCGGAAAGTGTGTCCCATTCTGAGCGCCTGTTCTGGGACGTGCTTTCCGCCAGAAGCCTCAAGCGGAAAGCACGTCCCGTTTCTCAAAAAACGTCAAACGCCAACTCGGCGCCCTGTCCCACTTAGGCGCCAATCGCGCGTCGGTACTCCGCCATAACCTGAGCGTCGGCAGCTGCGGGGTCGGCAAAATAGCGCCAGTCATAGGTCTCGGCCGAAACAACTCCGCGATAGCCGCGCGCCACCAGCCTATCCAGGTCGGCGCGCATATCGCGGTCGCCGTCACCCCAAGCAAGATGCGTCGTGCCATCTGCCGCAACATCGACAAAATGCACGTGGGCGACATCATCGCCAAGCAGATCGAAATAATCGTCGATGGTATCCCCTGCCACCGCCATAGCGCCCAAATCCAGACACGCCTTAAGTGCCGGATGATCAACTGCCTCGATCATGCGCTTCGTGTCGGCCGCCGAGTTCACGATCATCGACTCAACCGGCTGTAGGGCCTCGAGCACCAGTCGCACGCCGCGCTCTCCCGCATGCTCGGCAATCGCACGCAGCATCGAGGCGCTGCGACCCCACGCGTCCTCGATCGGCTCGTTCAAAAATGCCCAGCCGCTCGAGACCATGACCTGCTCGGCTCCAAGTTCCGCCGCGATATCCACAACGTTCTTAAAGTACGCGAGCGTGCGAGCGCGCGCCTCATTCCCGCGCGCCGCGATATTCCACGGCTTGGGGTTGTTCTGTTCGGGACAAAGCCCCACAATCCGAATCCCATACCGCTGTGACAGCTCCTGCACCTGCTCGAGCGAATCGTATCCATGGCAATCGACATACAGATGCATCGCCCCGGTCCAAAGCTCGCAACACGTGTAGCCCGAGGCCGCTGCCGAAGAAAAGAATTCCTCAAGGTCAAAATAACGATGGCTGATATTCATGACGGCAAGCTGGGGATAGCTCATAATTACTCTCCAACCCAAGCGAGGCCCCGTTCCATATAGGAGCGAGGCCCGATTACACAAACGTTATTTGCTCTTAGTAGTCGAACTGGTGATAGTAGCGACGGTAGTTGAGGTTGTGCTTGGTGACCGTCTCGTAGTAAGCGGCAAGGCGATCGGTGATCAGCGAGGAGAGGATCCACGGAGACACGATGACGCGGAACTCGTCGTCAAGGCCGGGGATCGCGAACTCGGCGGTGTCGATGATGTTGATGTCGGTGTCGCCGGTCACGCCGCGGTCGAGGAAGGCGCGGACGCGCTCGTCGAGCTTGCGGTTCTCGTCCTCGCCCATGAACAAGAAGACCGGGACGCCGGGCTCCACGAGCTCGAGGGTGCCGTGGAAGAAGTCGGCCGAGGTGATGTAGCGGGTGCGCTTCCACTGCATCTCCTCGAGGATGCACATCGAGAACAGGATGGTCTCGCCCCACAGGGCGCCGGAGCCGATGAACATGGTGTAGGGGGCCAGGGCGTACTTCTTGGCGAGCTCCTCGGCGCGCGGCTCGAAGCTCTTGCGGATGTCGACCAGGTGGGTCCAAACATCCTTGGTCTGCTCGATGAACTTATCGAACTGCGGGAAGCAGCCGCGGCGGTTGAGCAGGCGCAGGCCGAAGCAGTCGGCGAGGTAGTAGCCCATCTCGCAGCCGCCGTTACCATGATCGGAAGCCATCTTGACGCAATTCTCGGCGCCGACAGCCTGGCCGATGGGGCCCTCGGGCTTGGTCATGGCGTAGACGCGAATGCCCTTTTCCTTCATCTTCTTGACGGCCTCGAGGACCTCGGGGGTAGTGCCGGACTCGGAGGCGGTGAGCACGACGGACTTCTCGGTCATGCGCTTGTGGCCCATGACGTTCCACTCGGCGGCGTGGATCAGGTAGACCTCGAGGTCGCGGTCGCCGAACTTGTTCATGAGGTACTCGAGCTGCATGAGCTCGTCCCAGGTGCCGCCGACGCCCATCAGGAACACGGCGTCGTAGCCCTCGTCGGCGACCTTGTCGGCGAGCGCGGTCATCTTCTTGCCGGTCTCGTAGAGCGCCTTGCCGTCCTCGAGATAGCCCTCCTGGTCGAAATGCATGATCTCGATCTTCTCGGTTTCCTTCATGGCTTTTCCTTTCTGTCCAGCACGCGAATCTATACATCGCGTTTCTTTTCGATACCAATTATAGACATACACCCAACGTGTTTTTAATACCACTTTTCAATCTGTTCCAATCCTCGGTGAACGGTCGAATTTCTCTGGTGAGTGGTATTAAATTAGAATTGAATGTATAGCTAACACCTCTGGCGCCTCCCTTGTGTGACAAAGAACAGCGTTCCTACCAGCGCAATAATGGTCGATGCCCCAAACAACACCGCCTGGACGCCCAAAACCTCCGCCAAAAATGGAGCCGCCAGCAGCGGCACCACGCCGGCGCTCATCAGGCCAAAACGCACAAAGCCGGTAATGCGCCCCAGGTATTTGATGTCGGCGCGCTCCTGAATCAAGATCATCTGCAGCGGCTCCAGGAACCCCCAGGCCAGACCGTTAATCGCCTGACCGATAATCGCGACCCCCAGCATATCGGTGCCCACGTACACCATGGACCCAATGCCCACGGCCATGAGCGCGCCGAGCAGCAATCGCAGGTTGACATGGCGAGCAGAAAGCTTGGTCAGGATGAACGCGCCCACCGAGGAAGTGAGGCCCACGACCGAGGACAGCCAGCCCAGCCAGACGATATCCACGTTGAGTACATCACGGTAGAACAACGACTCCAGCGAATCGAACGCGCCAAACGCAAAGAAACCCAAAAAGCCCGAGATAAAGATGAGGCGCAGGTCGTGGTCGCGAAACGTAAGTCGCGCGCCCTCGGCCATGCCGCCCAGAATACCGCCCTTCGGCTTCTCCCCTTTTGCGGGAGCAACACACTCGTGACAGCCCAAGGAGAGCACGGCCGCCACACCCATCATGCCCGCCATGAGCAGATAGACCGATTGCGTGGCAAAACAGCTCACGATGGCACCGCCGAGCAGCGGGCCAGCGGTATAGGCAATATTGCTGTAGAACACCATGAGGCCGTTCACGCGGGTACGGCCCTCGGTGGTCGACTCCAGGTATCCCGGAAACGCATGCGTGCAGGTGTTGATAAAGCCGCCCGCAAGTCCCAAGACGCACGCGGCAAACACAAGCCCGGGGACAGACAACGGCGCCAACCCCACGCCAAGCGATAGCACAGCCGTAATCACGCACGTCACAAATGACGTCCGGCGCGGTCCAAAGCGGTCGATGACCGAGCCCGACACCATATTGCCCACCGACGTCATAAGAATGCGCACGAGCGTAATGGCGGCAACCAAAAAGGCCGTGCCGGCCAGATCATACGTGGCCGCACCGATAAGCCCCAAAAAGTAGACCGCGTTGTTGGCACACCACTGCAGGGACTCAATAAGAATCAGCCTGACCTCTGCCGGCGTCAGGCGCATTGCTTCGCGATCCTTCGCGAACATACGAACTCCTTCTATACAAAAAGGGGATGGAGGGCATAGGCCTGCTCCATCCCCTTTCCAGGTTGCAACGAAAATCTATGCAGCCGGGCCCTTACGCCAGCACACCGAAGAACGCGCCGATGATGCCCACGACCATGGTGGCAACGATCAGCACCATGG
>CAUFRY010000016.1 GCA_959028445.1 uncultured Collinsella sp.
GAGAAGAGGCGGGGCATGCCCCGCCTCTTACACCACATCTCTGCGCGCTACCAACGTAACCACGCCAGCACCGCCGCGGGTGGGCAAAACTGTAGGGCGCCGTATCATTCTAAGTCCCGATATGGCGAGAATGACGCGCCCCTGCTCCGGAAAACGGCGAAATCTGACTCAGAACGCTCGCCAGGGATATCCGAAGGCCACCGTTGGCGACGTCGGATCATATGCAGACAACTCGAACTGCAGAATACTCCAAAAAATGCACGGCGCACCCCATGGGACCCATTGCCGCATGGCAGAAAACAGGTCCACGGCATCCTCTAGATGCATTCCCGAGGAAATCACATTTGAACTAGCGATCGGATACGACAAACAAAAAGGGCCCCGAGCGTAGTTGCTCGGGACCCTTGGTTCACCTCGCTCTAGCGGGCGATGCGTATGTTACTTGCGCTTGCCGCCGCCGTCACCGGGACGACGGGAGCTGCTACCACGCTTGCCGCCACGGCTGTTGCCATAGCCGCCGCGGTTATCGCGACCGCCGGCGCGGCCGCCACGGGAACCGGCCTGGTTGCCGCCGCGACCACCACGGTAGCCGCCGCGACGCTCTTCGCGGGTATCGTCGTAGTTGCGCCAGTCATCGCGACGATCGCGGCTGGCACGCGGATCACGACGGTCGCGCAACTCGTTAGAACGACCAGCGCCGCCGCGGCCGCCATTGCCGCGAGCACCCTCGCGACGCTCGCCGCCGCGGCTACCGCGCTCTTCAAAGCGCTTGCCGCCACGGGACTCACCGCCACGGGCAGCACGCTCACCACGACCCTCGCCGCCGCGACGCTCGTCACGG
The DNA here is from genome assembly GCA_959028445.1 of uncultured Collinsella sp. Classification (GTDB taxonomy): domain Bacteria; phylum Actinomycetota; class Coriobacteriia; order Coriobacteriales; family Coriobacteriaceae; genus Collinsella. Next base: position 842 of record CAUFRY010000016.1, read on the forward strand.
CCGCCGCGCTCGTCATCACGACCGGAACGACGGCGGTCGCCCGAACCGCGCTTGCCACCGCGCGAACCGCGGCCCTCGTCCTCGCGCTCGACACGACGACGGCCACCGCGATCCTCGTCCTCGCGGCGGCGGCGATGTGCCTCGCCCTGGAACTGCTTGGCACGACGCTCGGCACGGTTGCCACGCGGGGCCTGCTCGACAGCACCGCCGCGCTCCTCGGCAGCCACCTCGCGGGCCACGCTCTCAACAGCCTCGTCCACGCGAGCCTGAACGCCTTCGCGCACGCGGGTCTTGCCGCCGCGCTTGGGACGGCTCGGACGCTCGCCATCGCCGCGACGCTCGTCGCGACCGCGGTCGGAACGACCGGCCACATCGCCGTAGTCATCGCCGTTGCGTTTGCCGTCGCGACGCGCCTGCTCAAGCTTCTTCTTGCTCTTGGACTTGCCGCGCTTGGTCTTCTTCTTCACCTTAAAGGCCGCAGGATCGCGCTCGGGGTCAACCGCGGGCGGATTGGGGCCCACATGCAGGTCGCCGGCCTCGTAGATGTCGGCGGTCTTGTCCATGAGCTTCTCGATCTCGTAGAACTCATCGACATCCTGCTCGGTCACAAACGTGATGGCCCAGCCCAGCTCGCCGGCACGACCCGTACGGCCAATACGGTGGATGTAGTCGGTCGGCTCGGCCGGCACGTCAAAGTTCACGACGTAGCGCACGTCGCTGATGTCGATGCCGCGGGCGAGCACGTCGGTCGCCACCAACACGTCGACGGTGCCGTCGCGGAAGGCCGAAAGGGCACGCTCGCGCTGGGCCTGGCTGCGGTTGCCGTGAATCGCGGCGGCCTTGATGCCCTTGCGCTCCAGACGACGGCAGCAGCTGTCGGCGCGGTGCTTGGTACGCATAAAGACGATGGTGCGCTCCGGGCCCTCCTTTTTGAGGAACTCGGGCAACAGGTTATTCTTGGCCTCGATGGACACCGGGAACACAAACTGGTCGACGGTGTCGGCGGTCGACGTGGCAGGTGCGATCTCCACGCGGGCCGGGTCGCTCACCAGGTCGGTGATCTCGCCCACGGCCTCCTCGTCGAGGGTCGCCGAGAACAGCAGCGTCTGACGCTCGGCCGGCGTCTCGCGCACAATGCGCCGGACGGCGGGCAAAAAGCCCATGTCGAGCATACGGTCGGCCTCGTCGAGCACCAGGACCTTAACCTCGTCCAGGTGGCAGGCGCCCTGCTCGATCAGATCGACCAGACGGCCCGGCGTTGCGACCAGGATGTCGCAGCCGTACTTAAGTGCCGCGGTCTGCGGCTTGTAGCTCACGCCGCCCACGACGGTCACGGCAACATGGCCGGTGACGTCGGCGATTTTGCTTGCGACCTCGTCGATTTGCTGTGCGAGCTCGCGCGTGGGGGTGATGACGAGCATCACGGGGCCGCGACCGTTGCCCTCGGGCTTTTTAGCACCGCGACGACGGTTGCGGCCGCCGCGCTCGCGCACGGGTTTGGGAGGAGCGATGTGCTCCAGATTGTTCATGGTCGGCAGCAAAAAGGCGGCCGTCTTGCCGGTGCCGGTCTGAGCGGCGGCAAGCAGGTCGCGGCCCTCGAGCACCACGGGGATGGAGCCGGCCTGCACGGGCGTCGGCGCCGTGTAGCCCAGGTTCTCGATAGCACGAAGCATCTCGTCGGAGAGGCCCAGCTCGTCAAAGGCGGGCAGGCTCTCGGTAGCGGACTCGACGGCCTGGGCAGCATTGGCCTCATCGGCGGCATCGAAGGCAGCCTGGGTCATGGCCTCGCGGGTCTCGTCCAGAATCTCGGCGTCCGTGACGTCGGATACAGAATTACGCATATGTCGTTGTTCCTTATCTGCACGCGTTATGGGCACGGCATGCGGCCGCGCGGGCGTGCTTGGTAGTGCGCTAATACATACAAAAACGGGTGCGCACAGAGAGGACGTTGCTCAGCACGCTGGCGATCGCTTTGGCAGCCCTATCACGCGCCGTCCAGACGCAGCAGCTCTAAGCGATGGAGCAGATTCGCCGCCGGTTAGTATACCCGTGCTTCGCATGCCCCCACGTAAACCACAGATGACGAGGCGGACGGGGCGGGCCTGGCTGATTGTCTCAATCTGTAACATCTACAGGGCAAAACTAGGTCTTACTGTTACAGATCGAGACATTCAGTCGGCCTCCTTGGCTAACATCTCAATCTGTAACATCTGCAGGCCGAATCTTTGTCTACGTGTTACAGATCGAGACAAACGGTCGACACGGCTCACGAACGTCTCGATCTGTAACAGTTACCGAGTAAATCGACCCGTAACTGTTACAGATCGAGACAAACCAATCCGTCTGAAGACAACATCTCAATCTGTAACAGTTACGGAGCAAAACCGGCCCCAGATGTTACAGATTGAGACAGTTGAGTTGTTGGCCGAGGAACAATCTCGATCTGTAACAACTAGACTCCGTATCCCCTGTCAGATGTTACAGATTGAGACAAACGTGCCGAGTACCAGACCCGACAGGCAACAAAAAGGGCCGGACGCCCAATCCTTACAACTGGAACGTCCGACCCCGTCAAACACCACTAGGGAAGCTGAACCAACGCCCCGCAGCCCCTACTCTGCGTCCGGGTCCTTAAAGTTCTTGGAATCCAAGACCATGCAGGTGTAGGTGATGTCGTGCTCATCATCGGGAATGGGTTCAAACCCGTTCTTACCAAAGAAATCAACGAGCAGATGCGCGAGCCTAATCGGATCCGCATCGGCGTCGTCAAAGAGATATCCGCTCAGATCCAGGAATGTAGGCTGCTGTTCGCCCTCGCTCTCCCAGTAGGACAACCCGAGCATACGGCGCTGTCCAAACATTCCGTTGTGCAACATCGGAAGCTGCGTCAATACCACCGTTAACGGCGACGACGTCTCAGGGCAACGCATGCTATGACAATCGCCAGCAACACCAAGCCCTGGAAATTGATGCGGCTAATAGCGAAGCCCGAAGGAACGATAATACTGTCGTAAAACATGTCGAGCAGGCCGATAAACACCAGAAACGCGATGAAGATCCAGAACACGCGACTCCTTAAAATGAGAGTAAACATGTCGAGCACCGAACCGCCCGAGGAAGAAGAGCCCTGATAGCCAATCAAATCAAACGGCTCATCCTTCTCTACCTCGTCGGCATCGCTCGAAGCGCCTGAAGACTCGGACTCCAAATCGCGACGATTCGTCCAATACCCGGGCACATGGTCGCGCTCACCAAGGTACTCACCGTTTTTGACCACCGGTTCAAACAACATGGCACTCGAAAACTGCTCGAGCTCCTCGCGAATCAACTGGTCAGCACGAGCGTCATGGGGCTCCTCGAGCTCGCACTCAAGCTCGTACCTTGGCGTATATGCCCTATAATGTCTCAATAGTTATGCAAAGCGTTGCGCAACATTTTTCGAGTCGGTACGCTTTGAGCGTAGCCATTTCCTAACATGTTTGCAGTTCGTCATTAAAGTTATCTGGGGAGGCAGCCATGGCGGCGGAAACACCGTGCTCGGTCCTCTACAACGACATCCGCTCGTTCGGCGGCCTTAAGCATCTCGAGATTGCGCGAATGCTCATTAACGGCAATTCGTATGCAGGCAGCACCCTGCTCGACAAATGCTCTACCAACCGCTCGTACCTCACTCGCTACATCGTCCACCGCGAGCCCGATCAGTGTGCGCCAGGTATCTACAATGACCTTACCGTCTCCACGCTTAACCTTGCCGCCGCCATCGGCAACAAGCTCGGCGGAGGCGATTGCGCCTATCAGGAAATATCCAAGCATTACAGCGGCCCGGCGGCCCAAGGCATGATGTCGATTCTCGCCGATTATGACCTCGACGACCGCCTCTACGCCAATGCCCTGGGGCGTATCAGCAGCTCCGACGACCACAGCCCCCGCGAAAAGAGCACGCTCTTCTTGATGCTCTTTGTAGCAACGGGCGCACTTGCCGATCCCGTTCAAGGCGTGGCCACCGTCGAGCGCTTTTGCGACAGCAAGACAGGCGGGCACTTTGGAACCACCGAGACAACCGTCGGCCGTGGCTTTGTGAGCGGCCACGAGCTGCCGCGCGCCGTCGCCCCCAATCTCGGCCTCCTCAGAACGCACGCCGGCAATAGCGTTGACATGCAGATTCATCCGCTCACGCGCGACCCGCACGGAACCGTGATTGGCTCTTTGCCCAAAACTTCGCCCTGCATCACCGACGTGGGCGTAGATGCATCGCGCGAACATCTACGCATTTGGCTCGAAGATGGGCACTGGTACGCTCAGGGGCTCGAATCGACTAATGGCACGGTACTTGAGTCGGGCGCAGGCGACGGCGATATCGTGATTGAGCCGCCGCGTAACCAACGCGAGCCCGGCAAGGTCTATCCCCCGGTGGAAATCGAAAACAGCGACAGACTTCACTTGGGTCTCTATACAACGTTTCTCGTTATTGTGGACTAGCGCGGGCGATGATCGAAAGACGGTCACCGCCCGTCTTTCGTCTACTACCTTCTACGTCGTAAACGACAATACTCAGCGGTATACGTGAACAGCGCGGCTATTATGGTACTTTACCGATAGCCGCACTGCTCACGTACACGTGCGGCAACCCATGCCAGACAAAGGAACGCCATGGATACTACCGATAGCGCCTATGGCGACAAACTCATCCGTCTCGACACGTTCGATACCGCCGTGGCAGTCGACCCCAGCGCCGAGGATGATGCCAAACGCCGGTTTATGACGCTTATTCTTCAGACGGCATACCACGACGGCGGCAATATCGGACACGTGCTGCGCGCGACCAACACGAACGGCGAGGTCTTTGCCGTCAAGCTGCTCAAGGACAACGCCATCCTTTCCGGCCAAGCCCCCGATCGCTCCGCCGAGCAATCGGCCGCGCACCTGGCCAGCACCGCCGCGCTGTTCGAGGAGTACCGCCATCTGTGTACCGTCTCGCACCTGCGCGGATTTCCGCGTGTCTATGGCTACGGTTCTTGCGAGGACGACCCGCTCATCCTCATGGAGTGGGTCGAGGGCACCTCGCTCAAGCAGGCGCTGCCCTTGCTTCCGCACGATGCCTCGGGCGGGCTAACCACCCAGATGGTGGCCGCCGTTGGAAACGCCGTGCTTCGCGCACTCCTGATGACCCAGGGGCTCGTGAATCCGGTCGTCCATCGCGACCTGTCGCCCGCCAATATCATGTTCCGCACCACCAGCCGAACGCTCAAGCAACAGATTGCCGATTGCTCCTTTGACCCCTGTCTCATCGACATGGGCTCCGCGACCATGGCCCTCGGCGACGACACGATCACCCGGCGCGCCGACATCTGGCGCTTTGCCACGCCCGCATACGCCGCGCCCGAGATGCTCACGCAGGATATCGAAGGCATCGCGGCCCTTCGCCGTTCGCCGGCAATCGACGTCTATGCGCTTTCGAGCATTTTGTACCAGCTCTACAGCGGTCGCAAACCGTTCGATGTCGAGTCGACGGGTGCCGCGGCAACCGGCTCGTTCTACCTCATAAAGACCAAGACCAAGCCGGCACCGCTCGAGCCGCGCTGCAAGGACGATGAAGCGCTCGTCCAGATCATCATGAAAGGCATCTCAGTCGAGCAGGGCGATCGTCCCACCGAGCAGCAGATGCTCGAGGTGCTCTCGGCATACCTCACCGATGCCGAATCCGAGGGCCGCGAAGGCGCAGGAGACGAGGCCGCGATTGATATCGATTCTGGTACGCACCTTAAGGTCGACGTCGCCGGCGAGCGCGCGAGAGAGATCCTGGAGCAGGCCCGGCACGATACCATGACCCGCCGCCGCTTTATTATCGGTGGCGTTGTCGCAGCCGTTGCGGGGCTTGGCGTTATCGGGGCGGCAACCCATGGCTTTGGCATCCCCGACTACTTGGACGGCATCCGCGGTTCACTTGGCGACTACACCTGGGATCAGCTGCAGGAGATTTCGCTCAAGATTAAGGCCGCCGAGACCCGTAGCGACGCGCGCGAGATTGCCAAGCGCTACCACCTGCTCGACGCCGATGGGCATATCCCCTATCCGTGCACCAAGCGTGTCACGCTCACCAACGGGCTGGAGGTCGGCGCGCAGCTTGTGGGCATCCGCCACGACGAGCTTCTGGACGGGACGGGCAAAGCCGGACTGACGTTTATGTTCGACGCGGGTATTGCCGAGCGCAACGCTGCGGCTGAACCGCCGAGCGCCGGCTGGGCAGATTGCGAGCTGCGGGAATGGCTCGATAACGACGGCCTTAAGCTGCTGCCCAACGAGTTGCGCGCACTCATTAAAGGGGTCAAGAAGGTCTCGAACAACGTGGGCGCCGCCAACAGTGCATCGTGTCTGAGCGAGCTGCCCGCGACCCTTTGGCTTCCCGCCATGGTCGAGCTGTGCGGTACGCAACCGCCCGATTCGTTTGCCGAGGACTATCACTACCTGGCAGACATCTACAACGGCGAGGGCAAGGAGTATCAGCTCTTCCGCGAGCTCAAGGTGAGCCCGTATTCCACGAACGAGACGATGGTCCGCCAGTGGAAGGGCAAGGACACCTGTTGGTGGGAGCGCACGGTGAGCCCCGACACATCGGAGAGCGAAGGCACACTCTATATGAACCGCGTGGGGCACGACGGCGACGTCTTTACGTACGCAACGCCTGCGGAAAAGCCAAACAAGCTAACCTGTGTGATCCCCGGGTTCTGTATCTAGGCAGCGGGCGTCTTGCCGTGACGGGACCCCTCCCCGGCAATTGTCTCGATCTGTAACGGTTAGAGGTCATATTTGCTGCTAGATGTTACAGAACGAGACATTAGCTTGCCGAGAACTTCGACTCATAAATGTGACTCAAGTGTGTCGATATTTTCTTGCCAATGTTGCGCAACAGAAACCCTTTCGGCGGTCGTAACGCACGAATTGTCATAGGTACCCCTTCAACGATTGGGAGAAGAAATGGCAAAGTACGCACCTAAACACTTGGAAGTCTCAGGCGGCGCCGAGCCCCATCGCGCATTCGCGGGTCACAAGACCGCGCGACTCGCCGTCACCGCAGCCACCACCATCGCAATGACCGGCTCGTCGTTGCTCGCCCCGTTCTAGGCATTTGCCAACGATCTGAGCGACACCACGGCACAGGACGCAATCATGTCCCCGCTCGCCGCCCACGCCGGCGAGGCGGCAGGCTCCGCAGTAAAGACGAACGCCCAGAAAATTGCCGACTTGCAGGCCGCAATCGACGCCGCAAAGGCTGCCGAGGCAGAAGCCAAGTCCGACTACGACACGGCGGTTGCCCCCTATACCGAAAAGCAGACGGTCCGCGACAACGCCCAGACTGCCTACGACGCTTCCGTCTCCGACAATTCGCAGGCAGAAGCCGCCGCGCGTGCCGAATACGCCCGTCAACTCGATGAAAGCGTCAAGGCGGCCAACAGCGCCAGCGCCACGTTAAAGGATGCCCAGAGCAAGCTCGACACGGCCAAGGCCGATGCCGAAAGCAAGACGAAGGCACTCGACTCCGCAAAGCAGGCGGCAGCCGACGCACGGGCCGAGCTTGAGGAGGCCCAGAAGGCAGCCGCCAACGCAACGCCGGAGGAAATCAAGGCCGCCGAGCAGTCTGCCGCAGATGCCCAGAAGGTTCTTGACCAGGCAAAGGCCGCAAAAACCGCTGCCGACTCCGCACTCGCCGATGCCCAGCAGGCTCGGAGCGCCGCGCAGAGCGCTTACAACGAGGCGTCAGGCACGCTGGCTTCCGCTCAGCAGGCAAAGACCGCCGCGGATGGTAAGGTAGTCGCGGCACAGGCAGCGTATGACAGCGCGCAAGCCGATTTGGCAGCCGCAAAGGCAGGCGCCGAGGGCCCGGAGTATGCCGCCGCTCAGGCAAAGGTCGATACCGCCCGAAGCGCACTCGATCAGGCGAAGCAGCAGCAGGCGGCTGCCGAAGCAGGTCTTTCTCAGGCAAATAGCGACGTTGCATCCAAGCAGGACGCCCTCACCGGTGCCGAAAGCGAGCTCGAAGCCAAGAAGCAGACAGTCGCAGCAGCCGAAAATGATGTAACGGCAGCCCAGACGAAAGCCGATGCGGCGCGATCGGAGTTGACCTCGGCAAAGCAGGCACATGCTACCGAACTGGAGAAAGCAAAGGCCGCTCAGAAACAAGTCGATCAGGCAAAAGCCGAGAAGGAGCAGGCAGACAAGGCGCTCAAAACTGCCAAGGCAAACCAGGCGGCCGCCGATCAAGCCGTTATCGATGCACAGAAAGCATACGATACGTGCAAGGCGGCAACCGATAAGGCAACGACGGCGGAGGCGCAGAGCGTCATCGGCTTCTACCAGTTCATCGGTGCCAACGACGCTGCAAACATCATCTATAGGCAGAGCGATAAAAACCCGACGACCATTGGCGATAAAAAAGACGGCACGTCACTCGACAACGCCAAGCTTTCGTTTGGCAAGCTGCGCGAAATTAATGAATATCGCAAAAGCGTCGGCCTTAGCGAGCTTAAGGTGACGGCAGAGCAAATGGCAATCGCTCAGTCTGATTCCAATTACTCCGACGCAACGAAGGGGCACTCAGACTATGCCGGATTTGAAAATGCCGCTTGGAACTTCAGCACGAAAGAAAACATCGCGCACCAATGGGTTGATGGCGAAAAGAAAATATTTGACGATGCTGCAGCGAAAGCCGGCCTTGGCAACGTTGCCCCCAAAGATGCTTGGAAGACTTTCTGGAGTCACGGTACCGAATTCGGAGCCCAAGGCGTGGGTTTTGGCACCGTCGGCCATTATTTGAATATCGTACAACCTAACGCCAAAACCATGGGATACGGCATCAACTCGCGCGGAACCCTTTGGCCGTATGTGTTCGTCTTGGAGATCGACAACAATTACGGTTCGTACGAGAAAGAATACTCGATCGATGAACTCGAGAATCTCTTTGATCAGTATCAGCTGAGCCTCTCCAAAGCCAGCGAAAAGCTCGCCGCCGCAAAGACGGACCTTGAACAAAAGCGCAGCACAGCGGCATCGAAAGCCAATGCCGTAAAGGTAGCTGAGACCCTCGTCGCTCAAAAGCAGGAAGGCGTTGATACCGCGAACAGCAACCTTGCCGCCAAGAACGACAGCGTAGCAAGTGCCGCCGCCGCTGTTGCCCTAGCAGAGCAGAATCTTGCCAAGGCAAACGGAAAAGTTACCGAAGCCGAAGACCAGGTCAAAGCCGCCCAAAGTAACGTGGCGACCGCAGAGCAGGTCGTCAACCAGAAGCGCGCCGAGCTTAAGGCATCGCAAGAGCAAGCCGCTCAGAGTCAGAAGAAGGTTGATGACGCCAAGGCAGAGACTCTCGTAAAGCAGCAGGCTCTGCAAGATGCAAAGAAGGAACTTGCCAAGTATTCTGCCGATGTTGCTGCGGCTCAGGAAAAGGCTGACAAGGCCCATCAAACGCTTGATGAAGCCACGGCAGCCCAGACGTCTGCCCAGAGTGCTCTCGAAAAGGCGGAGCGCGACGCGGCTGCCAAGAAGCAGGCCCTCGACACCGCGAAGGACAACGCCGAGGCCAAGGCGGCGACCGCGGAGCACGCTGCGAGCGATCTGACCACGGCGAAAAACGACTTTGCTTCAAAGAAGGCCCATGCCGACGCCCTGAGCAACGCGGCCAACAATCTTACCGCGGCCAAGGCGGCCAAGAAGGACGCCGACGCAGCAGTGACTGAGGCCGGAGTCGCCCTTGGTGCGGCAAATGATGCCATCGCGAACGCCGAACAGGCGGTCGAGAATTCTCAGGCTGCATCGGACGTTGCTGCCTCCGCCCTTGGAAAGCTCAAGTCCATCAACGTCGAAAACGGTATTGCTACTGGCTCTGACGCAAACGCGAACGATACGCTCAATGCCCTCTTTGCCAAGTGCGTCGCCGCCAAGCAGGCAGAACATAACGCAAAGGTCGCACTTGATACCGCTCAGGCAGACCTTGATGCTGCGACGCCCGCCTACACCGCGGCTCTCAACAGCTACAACGAGGCGAAGGCAAAACGCGTAGCCGCCGAGCAAGCCCTGAAGGACGAGATCGCCCACCAGGAGCAAGAGGCGGCGAAGGCCGAGCAGGCCAAGATCACGCAGGCTGCCGCTAAGCCGGTTGCTGGAAAGCCGTCTGCCGGCAACGCCAAGACGGCCGCCAACTCGGCACTTCCCGCCACAGGCGACAATGCTGCGCTCGCCGGTGAGACGTTTGTCATCGGAGGTGTCGTGCTCGTAGCCGCCGGTGTCTTCCTAACCGACAAGAAACGTCGTCAGGAGTAAGGGTTTCGGGAGGACGGCTTCTCCTCCCTCCCACCGCTTCGCAAACCCTGCCCAGCATGCGCCGGGACGCCCATCACGCGGGCGCCCCGGCGTTTTACGTTGTATGCCCGGGGCATCTGCTCCGAGATTGTCTCGATCCGTAACATGTAGGACCCAAATATCGGTCTTACTGTTACAGATCGAGATGTTCGGGTTACCCTCGAATGGTTTGTCTCGATCTGTAACATCTAGCAGGCAAAACGGTCCCCAGATATTACAGATTGAGACGTTAAGTTGTGGCTCGACGCAATGTCTCGATCTGTAACAGTTAGAGGTCATTTTCCCTGCTAGATGTTACAGATTGAGATGATTGGTTGGGACGGTCCATCGGCCAACCATCCATCCTCATCTGTAACGAAATCTCATATATTATTTCTGTACTGGACACCCCCAGGGGGTATGGGTGTATAGTATCGGCAGGTTAACAATTCCAACACCGAACCACAGAAAGGAGAAGCCATGGCTCAAGATAAGTTCGACGTGGGCGGCATGACATGCGCCGCCTGCCAGGCGCATGTGGACCGTGCCGTGAGCAAGCTCGACGGCGTCGAGAACGTCGCGGTCAACCTACTCGCCGGTTCCATGATGGTCGACTACGACCCCGCGCGGGTCTCCCCCGACGATATCTGCACCGCCGTCGACCGTGCCGGCTACTCGGCCTCGCCCGTCGATGCGGGCACCAGTGCCGCCGGCTCAAACGGCAGTGCGCAAGCCAGGTCCGGCGCCGCCCACATGGAGTCGCCCACCAAAAAGTTGGAGGCCGCCGCCTCTGCCATGCGCACCCGCCTCATCGTCTCGATCGTCTTCCTCATCCCACTGTTCTACATAGGCATGGGGCACATGCTCGGCTGGCCGCTGCCCGGCATCTTCACCGACCACACCCACAGCATGACGCTCGCTCTCACCGAGCTCGCCCTGCTCATCCCCATCGTCTACATCAACGACGCGTACTTTATCAACGGGTTTAAATCGCTCGCGTACGGCGCACCCACCATGGACGCCCTTATTGCCGTGGGCGCCACCGCCTCCATCGCCTGGTCGCTCTACGCCATGTTCATCATGGCCGACCAACTAGCCGCGGGTCAGGTCCACGAGGCCATGATGACGAGCATGGACAATCTGTATTTTGAAAGCGCCGGCACGATCTTGTCGCTCGTCACCGTGGGCAAATACCTCGAGACGCGCAGCAAGTCCAAAACCGGCGGCGCCATCGAGGCGCTCATTGACCTGGCGCCAAAGACCGCGACCGTCGTGGCCGAGGACGGTACCGAGGCCACCGTCGACGTCGATGCTATTCTGCCCGGCCAGGTGCTGCGTGTGCGCCCCGGCGAGTCCATCCCCGTCGATGGCGTGGTGCTCAAGGGCAGCTCGGCCGTGGACGAAAGTGCGCTGACCGGCGAATCCATTCCCGTGGAGAAGACCGCCGGCGACACTGTCAACGCGGCCACGGTCAACCGCACGGGCTCGTTTACCTTCCGCGCCACGCGTGTGGGCGCCGACACGTCGCTCGCCAAGATTATCCAGCTCGTCGAGGACGCCAACGCCACCAAGGCGCCCATCGCCCGCATGGCCGACAAGGTCGCCGGCGTGTTCGTGCCCGTAGTATTCGCGATCTCGGCCGTGACCTTTGTGGTGTGGATGGCACTGACCAGCGACGTGAATGAGGCGCTTACCTCCGCCGTCGCCGTGCTGGTGATCAGCTGCCCGTGTGCGCTGGGCCTGGCCACGCCCGTCGCTATTATGGTCGGCACCGGCAAGGGCGCCGAGACAGGCATTCTCTTTAAGAGCGCCGAGGCGCTGGAGAACCTGCGCAGCGTGGGCACCGTGGTGCTCGACAAGACGGGCACCGTCACCCGCGGCAAGCCTGCCGTGACCGATATCGTGGTAGCCACGCGCGCTGACGGCTCGCCCGCCATGAGCGAAAAGGCGCTGCTCAAGTTGGCCGCCGCGCTGGAACGCTCAAGCGAGCACCCGCTGGCCGAGGCGATTATGGCCGAGTGCGAGACACGCGGGATCGTCGCGCGCATGGTCGAGGACTTTGCCGCCGTGCCCGGACGAGGCGTTACGGCGCGCGAGGGGCAAAACGCCATTGCAGCCGGCAACGTACGCCTGATGGACGAGCTGGGCGTTACCGTGCCCGCGGGTCTTGCCGAACAATTTGCCGCCGAGGGCAAGACGCCGCTGTTCTTTGCCAAGAACGGCGAGCTTGCTGGCACCATTGCCGTGGCTGACGAGGTCAAGGAGACGAGCGCCGGGGCCATCGCCGCACTGCGCTCACTTGGCGTCGATGTACGCATGCTCACCGGCGACAACCGCGTGACGGCCGAGGCCATCGCCCGACGCGTGGGACTGACCAGCGAGCAGGTCATCGCCGACGTGCTTCCCGCCGACAAGGAGCGCCACGTGCGCGAGCTGCAGGATGCGGGCGGCAAGGTCGCCATGGTGGGCGACGGCATCAACGACTCCCCCGCCCTGGCGCGCGCCGACGTGGGCCTTGCTATCGGCACCGGCGCCGACATCGCCAAGGAGGGCGCCGACGTGGTACTCATGCGCAGCGACCTCATGGACGTCGCCCGCGCCATCGAGCTTTCGCGCGCCACGATCCGCAACATCAAGCAGGACCTGTTCTGGGCGCTGTTCTACAACGGCATCGGCATTCCGCTGGCGGCGGGCGTGTTCTTCCCGCTCACCGGATGGCAGCTTTCGCCGATGTTTGGCGCCGCGGCCATGAGCCTGTCGAGCGTGTGCGTCGTAAGCAATGCGCTGCGCTTAAAATCCTTTAAGCCAAAAGTGGCAAAATAAGCTCACCATTAAGTCCATTTAGAACGGGTTTTCCAGGTGCCCGAGATTGACCTGAAAGAGGAGCGACGCGTACTTTGGTACGCGAGCGACGGCTTGAAGGTCAAGGTCGGGTGCCTGGGAAAGCCGACACAACAGAGAGGAATATCCATGCGTTTCACAATCAAGACTTCCGGCCTCATGTGCGGCCATTGCGATGCCACCGTCGAGACGGCGCTGCTCAACGTGGCCGGCGTGACCGACGCCGACGCCAATCACGAGACCCAGACCGTCCAGGTTGAGTGCGCCGACACCGTAACCGCCGAGCAACTCGCCGCCGCTGTCGAGGCCGCAGGCGAGAAATTCCACGCCCTATCCGTGACCGCAGCGTAGCAGACACCGTCTACTCAATCCTCAGAAGTTGCGGTGAAATAGTTCCTGTTTTAGCGCTTCAAGCCTGCAAACAAGAACTATTTCACCGCAACTGACGGGGGCATCCGGAAGATCGACCAGAAACGAGGACCCGCCATGATGGCAGACCATAAATCGGTGACCCGTATGCTCAAGACAGCGCGCGGCCAGATCGACGGCATCCTGCGGATGGTCGATGAGGACCGCTACTGCGTCGATATTTCCACGCAGCTCATGGCCACGCAGGCGCTCATCGCGCGCATCAACGCCGATGTGTTGAAGGCGCACATCGAGGGCTGCGTCGCCTCGGCCATCGAATCGGGCGACGAGGAGCTCAAAGCCGCCAAGCTCGCCGAGATAGAGCGCGTCGTCGACAAGCTCGCCAAGTAATTGGTGCATTGGGGACAGGTACGTTTGCACCACCTTGGTGCAGATTAACCTGTCCCCAATGCACCAAAAGGGGTATAAAGGCGTGCAGCATATCGAATGAAAGGCAATTCGCATGAATGACTTTATGAAGGGTCGCAACGGCGCCGATGAGCTCACCATCGTGCTGGGCTTCATAGGAATTATTTTCGCGATGGTCGGATCGATGGCCCACCACCAGTGGCTCAGCTGGATCGCCATCGCCGTAATCGTACTCGGCGTGCTGCGTGGCCTGTCCAAAAACATCGACGCCCGCCGCAAGGAAAATGATGACTTCGTTGCCGCGACTGCCAACGTTCCCTGTCTGGGCAAGTTCGTCGCCAGCCTGGGCGGCGGGACCGCGGCTGCCAACGCCTCGCGTGCGGCCGGCACCAGCAAGGAAGACTTTGAGCGCGCCAAGCGAACGGCCAAGAAGATGTGGAAGGGTCGCAAGACCACGGCGTACCTCAAGTGCCCCAACTGCGGTCAGATGCTGTCCGTCCCCAAGGGCAAGGGCAAGATCCGCGTCACCTGCCCCAAGTGCCACGCCAAGATGGAAACCCGCTCCTAGCGCCCGCACATGGGACAAATGCATCAGAAGTGTTTGTCCTGCATCTTACATATTTGTCGATAAAAAAGCCGAGGCCTCATGTTGAGACCTCGGCTTTTTGCATGGGGCGACAGCATGCGACGGTGAAGCTGTCGTTTCCGTCACACCAGCGCTTACGCTACGCCATCGCGGGCAAGCTCCTCGGCCAGCGCCTCAGCGGGCATGGCCATAATCGCATCGAGCTCGGCATCCACCTCGGGAATGCGCTTCACCTTGAGCTTGCGTACCAGATCGCCACGGCACATTACGTGTACCGGCTCACGCAGGGCACACAGATCATCCAGAGGATTCTTACGCGTCACCAGGATATCGGCTGCCTTGCCACACTCGATTGTGCCGGTCTCGCCACCCAGGCCCAGTAGCTCGGCATTGACCTGCGTAGCCGTATGCAGTGCGAAGGCGTTGCTCACGCCCACGTACTTGGCAAAGTAAGCCACCTCGCGCCACATGTCGTGCTGCGTCACGAACGGGCAGCTCGAGTCCGTGCCAAGGCCCACCTTAACGCCAGCTTCCAGTGCGGCACGGGCGCTCTCGATGATGCCCGAGCACACAATGTCGCCGTTCTTCTTTTGTGTATCGGTCGAATGAGTCTTCTCCGGATCGAGCAGTACAAACGGCAGCGCCGGGCTGATAGTGCAGGTCACACTCGGCGCGCGCCCTCAAGCTGTGTACCCGCGGCGCCACGGTACAGCTCCAGAATCTCGGACGTCAACGGAGCGCCGTGCTCAATCGTGTCAACGCCGGCCTCAAGCGCGGCCTTCACGCCCTCGGTACTCTCGACATGGGCCATAACCGGAAGGCCCATATCGTGCGCCGCCTTGCACGCCGCCGTGGCAACCTCCACCGGCATGCGCAGCACGCCCGGCTCGCCCACCTCGGTCGCATCGAATACGCCGCCCGTTACGAACAGCTTAATGACGTCGGCACCGCGCGCATACAGGTCGCGCACCTGTTCGGCTGCCTCGGCGGGACTGTTTGCCACCTGGGCGAACAGGCCCGCACCATGGCCGCCCGGAACCGTAACGCCCGTTCCCGGCGCCACCAGGCGAGGGCCTTGATACTTGCCGGCATCGATAGCGTTGCGAACGGCAATGTCGGCAAACAGCGGGTCGCCTGCACCGCGCACCGTGGTCACGCCACTTGCCAGTTGTTGTTGGGCGCTGCCCTTAAGAATGTGGCGCACGATGGCGCGCCCCACGGGATTATCGAGCTTCTTCATCAGCGCGCCCGCATCGCCCGCCGAAACCGGCTTGCCCGAGCCGCACAGATGCACATGCATATTGATGAGGCCTGGCATGAGATAAGCACCTGCCAGGTCGATAACCTCGGCACCCGCAGGCGCCTGCGCCACAGCACTCGGCCCCATCCACGTGATGACACCGCGCTCAACGGCCACGGCCATGTTGGGCTGCGGCTCCATATGCTCCGAACCATCCAGGACGGTCGCATTGATAAACAACGTGGAACGATCGGCAGACGCCATATCGAGCTCCTCCCTCACGATTAACTTGAACATTTGTCCATTATCACCTAATGCAGCGACCTAAAGTCGAGCATATCGGTTAACGGAGGGAAGAGGGGATGTGGGGGACGGAATACGTTGCAGTCCCACCCCAGCGACACCAGGGAAATGTCTCGATCTGTAACAGGTACAGGGTTATTGGGCCCCTTGCTGTTACAGATCAAGACATTCGGTCGACGTTTCACCGGCTTGTCTCGATCTGTAACAATTACGAGCTCAAACAACCTCTAAACGTTACAGATTGAGACAAAACCTCTCAGCGCCCATACCACTGACGTCTCCACTCCTCAGCCAATTCAGCCTGCCGAGGAATACCCGCCAGCCTCATTTTCTCGACCAGCTTCCCCGGGTCTTTGAGTTCGTTAAACGTAAACCGAAGCACCTTGTGCCCGAGCATTGTCAGATGAGATTCCCGCTGACGCTCTGCCACGAATGGGTCGACCGACTCCCGGGCCTCGCCGCTCTGCAGGGTGTACTTCCCCTTTCCGTCCAGCTCGCCAATCACGCACGTTCCGTCCTCGAACCGCCAAAAATAGTCGACGCGAAACACCTGGCTCGGATCGAGCGGGTCGCGAAACTCCACCTGCAGCTCCGGAACCGGAAAGCCGTACGCAATAAAGAACGCTCGGAACCGAGACTCGCCGCCGTTTTCGGACAGCCCGTCCGCATACGACGCAATCACCTGTGCCCTGCGATACCCTCGCCTGCCCTCGCAATCGGCGCGGAGGCGCTCGCACAAATCCCCACGTGATACGCCTTTCGCCCGCAGTGCAGAATCGGCAATCGCCAACCCGTAGGAGAACGGCGCACGCAGCAAGCAATCCTCCACCGTGCGCCAAAACGACGTCACCCGCACGCCGTCGACGCGCTCAAGTGCTCCCGCCATCTGCGGACGCAACAACCTGCACCCGCTACTCAACTTCACCGAACAGCAAGTCTTAACAAGGAAACGCGGCCCGAGCAGATCATTCGGCACCTCCAGACCCCATATCAGCGCGGCGTCATATCCCCAAAACGCCCAATCGGGATGAAACTCCGCAAGGCCCTTAATAGTCCTCAGCGCCCGCTCAGCCGGCGTCAATGCATCCCAATCATGCTGAAAACAGAACAGGTACGGCTCGGGCTCCGCGATATCGTCGGTTCCAACATGGCGTCGCAGCCACATGAGCTCGGTATTGTCATGCGTTGCGAGCAGCGCACCTTGCTTGGCCGTCTCCGTGAGCCGCGCGAGCATCCTATTCCACGCCAACGTGTTGCGAGTCGCATGTTTGTGTTTGAGAACGGTATTAGGCACTTTCATCACCACCACGTCAGACAAATGGACCATCGTCACCGTTGCCTCCGCTGACAAATGTCTTGATCTGTAACAGGAAGACAGTCTTTGAGCCTCTAGTTGTTACAGAACAAGATCTTTCGGCAGCCGCCAACCTTTGTCTCAATCTGTAACAGGTAGGTCGAATTTGGGCCTGTAGATGTTACAGATTGATACATTCCCCCAACCAGGTGCCAAACGTCTCGGTCTGTAACAGTTAGACGTTCTCCAGGCCCCCAAACGTTACAGATTTAGACAAACCAGCGGCACCCAAGCGTTCGTCTCGATCTGTAACAGGTAGACCGGTTTTTTGTCCCTAAACGTTACAGATCGAGACAAATAGACACGCGGCGGCGCTGCGACAGCCCATCCCTTACTCCCACTCCTGCTCGTAGATGTTGAGCGACTTTACGTACCGCCCCTGGGCACCCATGATGTCGCGGACCAGACGCAAGAAGAAACTGATGCACGAGGTGTCAAAGCCATCCTGCAGGTCCTCCGGATGCACCGCACCAGGCCCATCGACCGCCGTGTCACTCAGGCGTGCGATGTCATACAGATAGAGTTGTCCCGCCGTCAGCCAGACATCGTCGACGCAGGCGAGGCGCACCGCAATCGCTCCGTCGCTCCAATGCTCCTTTTGCACGATATGCGGATCGTAGACGTCAAAGCGACGGTCGGTGCGTGTGTCCTTCAGCGCGACCATACCAGTCGCAGGATCCTTGTCCAAAATGCCAAAGCGCGAGAAATACTGCGTGTCGCATACCTGCTCGAGCCGCTTGAGCGAGGCAGGCGAAAGCGATGCCGGCGGCTCATCAACATACAGCTCGAGCAGCGTCTTGCCATGGCGATAGGGGCGCTCGAAGAGCAGCCAATCGGTAAATGCCATGTTGTAGGCCATGATTTCGTTTTGGGAAGGCTCGGTGCAATAGCCGAGCCACGGGTCGACAATGATCTCGAACTGCTCGCGCGCCGGCTCCAAAAACTGAAACTTCCGCAGCATCCAAAAATGGGCCATGTCGGCAATATCGTTGCCAACGGCTTCGGCCAGATGCGCTCGGTCTAAAACGTGGTCAGTCACGGCATCCTCCTCAAACTGATGAACCTCAATTTGAGCTTACGAGGAGGGTGGGCAGCCACGACCAGCGCGGGCAAAATAGGCCTCCGGCTGCAAACCAGATGCTGACCAAACACTTGACGGGACACTTGACCGAATGAGCGCACCGCAAAGAAACCGCAGGTAGATATAGACAGTCAGTTCACTCATTTGAGGCAAACGCCCGCTACCACCACAGAAAGAGCAGAGTAGCACAGTCGCAAACGTCGACGAATGAACACTTGCACGTCGGCAAATGACAAAGTCGCCTGCGAACTCGCAAGGAGTGTCCCCGAATGCCGGCACATAAGGAACGTCCCCAGCTGCCGGCACTTGGGGACGTTCCTTTTGGGCCGGCATTCGGGGACAGCCCTTGACGATTCAGCTGTGGACAGCCGCCTTACAGCTCCAGCGCGTCGGCGACTTCGGCAGCGCAGGCCAGGGCGTCGGCCATAGCGTTCACCACGAGCGAGCTGCCGTTGCGGGCGTCGCCGGCCACATACACCGGCGCGGCATCTGCGGCGACGCCGTCGACACGCGCCGCAAGATGCGAGCCCTCGGCGACCATCACAGGCAGCGGGCGACCCGCCGTGGCAACAGGTACGCCGACAGCTTCGAACACGCTGCGCTCCGGACCCGTAAAGCCACAGGCGATGAGCACCAGCTGGGCCGGCACCTCGTGCTCGGAGCCCGCGATGCGTTCGGGCTTGCCGGCCGACCAATCCAGATCGACCACGCGCAGGCCCGCTGCCGCGCCCTTCTTGTCCAGCAGCACCTCGAGCGTATCCACGCCCCAGGCACGCATCTCGCCGCCCATGGCAGCGATAGCCTCCTGCTGACCGTAGTCGGTCTTCTTAACGTTGGGCCACTGCGGCCAAGGGTTGCTCGCCGCACGCTTATCGGGCGCGGCCGGCAAGAACTCAAACTGGCGCACACTGCGCGCACCCTGGCGCACCGCGGTGCCCACGCAGTCGTTGCCGGTATCGCCGCCGCCAATGACCACAACGTCCAGGCCACGCGCGTTCACCGCGGGCTCACCACCATCGAGCACCGAGACGGTCGAAGCCGTCAGGTAGTCCACGGCATACACCACGCCCGGGGCATCCACATTCGTAGCCGAAAGACCGCGGGGTGCACGAGCGCCGGCAGCCACCACAACGGCGTCAAAGCCATTGAGCTTGGCCGCTACCGCAGGGTTCGTAACGTCAGCGCCCAGCTCAAAGACAATACCCAGCTCGCGCATGAGCGCCACGCGGCGCTCGACCACAGACTTCTCGAGCTTCATGTTGGGAATGCCGTACATGAGCAGGCCGCCCGGACGGTCGTCACGCTCAAACACCGTCACGCGGGCGCCGCGACGCGCGAGCTCCCATGCTGCCACCAGACCAGCAGGACCGGAGCCCACCACGGCGACCGTGGGTGCGCCCTCCCCCGCCGGCTCAAAGCGACGCGGACCGCCATTTGCCCACTCATGGTCGCTGATCGCACGCTCGTTGTCATGAATCGTCGTGGGCTGGCCGTCGACCGAACCCAGGTTGCACGCGGCCTCGCACAGCGCCGGGCACACGCGGCTCGTAAACTCGGGCATGGGCGAGGTGAGCGACAGGCGCTCGGCAGCCTCGTCCCAGCGGCCGCGGTACACCAGCTCATTCCACTCGGGAATCAGGTTGTGCAGCGGGCAGCCACTCGGACGCGCCTTGCCAAAGCTCGCGCCCATCTGACAAAACGCCACGCCGCACATCATGCAGCGGCTCGCCTGGGCGCGACGTGCGTCGTCGTCGAGCTCCACGTACAGCGGATCGAAATCGCGGTTGCGCTCCTCCACGGGGCGCAGCTCGTGGGTCACGCGATCGATATCAAGAAAAGCACCGGGCTTACCCATGGCACTTACGCCTCCTTCTTGGTCGAAGCAACAGAGCTGGCAGCCACGGACGCAGCGCCCGCGCCAGCAGCACCACCCGCCACATCAAAGCGAGCAACATCCGCGGCGTCGGCGCGACCGGTCACAATGTCAAACGCCAGCTCCTCGGCCTGCGCATGCGTCTTACCGATGGCCTCGGCGGCGGCGACAATCGCCAGCACGCGCTCGTACTCGGTCGGAATGACCTTCACAAAGTGTTTGCTCATCGTCTCAAAGCTGTAGAGTAGCTTAATGCCGCGCGGGCTCTGCGTCGCGTCCACGTGCTCCTGGATGAGCGCACGAATCTGCGCCAGCTCGCCGGCCGTCGGGGCCTTGAGCTCAACGCTCTCGTGGTTCACGCGGGCATCGAGCGTGCCGTACTGATCGAAGACATAAGCCACGCCACCCGTCATGCCGGCGGCGAAGTTCTGCCCGACCTCGCCCAGGATGAGCGCCAGACCACCCGTCATGTACTCGCAGCCATGGTTGCCGCAGCCCTCGACCACCACCGTGGCACCGGAGTTGCGTACGCCAAAGCGCTGGCCGGCAAGGCCGTTAATGAAGCCGCGACCGCTCGTAGCGCCAAAGAACGCAACGTTGCCCACGATGATGTTCTCGTCGAACTTGTAGGTCGCATGCGGGTTGGGGCGCACCGACACCTCGCCGCCCGAAAGGCCCTTGCCAAAGTAGTCGTTGGCGTCGCCGCACACGTTGAGCGTAATGCCGCGCGGCAGGAAGGCGCCAAAGCTCTGACCGGCCGAACCATCGCAATCGATGGTGATGGAGCCGGCGGGCAGGCCCTCGGGATGCGCCTTGGTCACCGCGTTGCCCAAGATGGTGCCCACGCAGCGGTTGACGTTGGCGATATCGGCGCGGAAGCGAATCGGGCGCAGGTGCGCACGGGCATCGGCCGTATAGGGCACAAACAACGTGGAGTCGAGCGTCTTGTCGAGCTCGCTGTCAGCAGCCATCTGGGGCAGGAAGTGGCGACCGTCGGCGCCCGGAATGTGAGCACCGAACTCACAGGTCGCGCTCGCCAGCACGGGCGACAGATCGAGCAGGTTGGCCTTGCGGTTGCCCGGGACCTCAATCTGGCGCAAGCACTCGGGATGGCCGACCATCTCGTCGACGGTGCGGAAGCCCAGGCTCGCCATGACCTCGCGCAGTTGCTCGGCAACAAAGAGCATAAAGTGCTCAACGTGCTCGGGCTTGCCGCGGAAGCCGCGACGCAGGCGGCAGTTTTGCGTAGCGATGCCGGCCGGGCAGGTGTCCTGCTGGCAGTCGCGCTGCATGAGGCAGCCCATCGAGATGAGCGGCATGGTCGCAAAGCCAAACTCCTCGGCGCCCAACAGGCAGGCGACGGCAACATCGGTGCCGTCCATGAGCTTGCCGTCGGCCTCGAGCACCACGCGCGAGCGCAGGCCGTTTTGCAGCAGCGTCTGCTGGGCCTCGGCAAGGCCAAGCTCCAGCGGCAGGCCCGCATGCCAGATGGAATCGCGCGCCGCGGCACCCGAGCCGCCGTTATGGCCGCTGATCAAAATCTTGTCGGCAGCGCCCTTGGCCACACCGGTGGCGATGGTGCCGACACCGGCCTCGCTGACTAGCTTGACCGACACGCGTGCGCCGGGGTTGGCGTTCTTAAGGTCAAAGATCAGCTCTGCCAGGTCCTCGATAGAGTAAATATCGTGGTGCGGCGGGGGCGAGATCAGGCCGATGCCGGGCGTGGACTGACGGACCTCGGCGATCCAGGGGTAGACCTTCTTGCCGGGCAGGTGGCCGCCCTCGCCGGGCTTGGCGCCCTGGGCCATCTTGATCTGAATCTCAAAGGCGCTGCACAGGTAGCGGCTCGTCACGCCAAAGCGCGCGCTTGCCACCTGCTTGATGGCGGAGTTCTTGGAGTCACCGTTAGCCAGCGGGGTCTCGCGGCGCGGATCCTCGCCGCCCTCGCCGGAGTTGGAACGGCCGTGCAGGCGGTTCATGGCAATGGCCATGCACTCGTGTGACTCTTTGCTGATGGAACCGTACGACATGGCGCCGGTGTTAAAGCGGCGGACGATGTTGAGCGCGGGCTCGACCTCGTCGAGTGCCGCCGGAGTGCGGCCGCCGGCATCAAAGTCCAGCAGGTCGCGCAGGCGCACGGCACGGCCGGTGCGGTGCAGGCGGGCGCTGTACTCCTTAAAGGTGTCGTAGCTGTCCTCACGGCAGGCGGTCTGCAGCAAGTAGACAGTCTGCGGATCGATGAGGTGATCCTCGCCGCCGAGCGGGCGCCACTTGGTCAGGCCCAACGTGGGCAGCTGATCGGGAGCCGGGCTCTTAAGGATAGCGAGCGCGGCGTCGTAGCGCTCATTCTGCTCGCGCTCAACGTCCTCGACACCCATACCGCCCACACGGCTCACCGTGCCGGCGAAGTACGCGTTAACGAACTCCGGCGTAAAGCCCACGGCCTCGAAGATCTGCGCGGAGTGGTAGCTCTGCACCGTGGAGATGCCCATCTTGGACATGATGGAGACGATGCCCGCCGTCGCGGCCTTGTTGTAATTGGCGATGCCCTGCTCGGCCGTCACGTCCAGATCGCCGCGTGCCGCCAGATCGCGGATACACGCATGCGCGTTGTACGGATAGATGCCGCTCGCGGAGTAGCCCACCAGCGCCGCAAAGTCGTGCGGGGACACGGCGTCGCCGCACTCCACCACGATATCGGCAAAGGTGCGCACGCCGGCACGGATCAGGTGGTTGTGCACGCAGCCCACGGCGAGCAGCGACGGCACGGGCACCTCGCCCGCTCCGGCGCGATCGCTCAGCACCACGATGTTCACGCCATCGCGAACCGCAGCCTCGACGTCTTCGGCAAGCTGCTTGAGCGCAGCCTGCAGCGCGCCCTCACCCGCGTCGCGGCGGTACACGGCACGAAACCGGCGGGTCTTAAAGCCAACACGGTCGATGGCGCAGATACGCTCGAACTCCTCCTCGTTGAGCAACGGGCGCTCCAAGCGAACCAGCTGGCAGGCCGTACGGGAGTCCTCGAGCAGGTTGCCGTGGTTGCCCAGGTAGAGCGTGGTCGAGGTGACCATGTGCTCACGAAGGGCGTCGATGGGCGGGTTCGTGACCTGAGCGAACAGCTGATAGAAGTAGTCAAAGAACGAACGCGTCTTCTTGGACAGGCAGGCCAGCGGCGCATCGATGCCCATCGAGGCGAGCGGCGCCTTGCCCTGCTGGGCCATGGGACGCACGACCTCGTCAACATCATCCCAGTGATACCCGAGCTTAGCCATGCGCACGGCGGCGGGCACCTCGGCGTCCTCGGCGGGCGTTGCCGCGGCGGGCCTATCGAGCGCGTCGACCGTCAGCGTCTCCTCGGCAATCCAGTCGCGGTAGGGCTTTTCCTTGGCGTAACGGGCGCGCAGCTCGTCGTTGTAGATAACGCGCCCGCGGGCAAAGTCAACCTCGAGCATCTGGCCCGGCCCCAGACAGCCGCTCGTCAGGATGTTCTCGGGGCTCACCTCGATGGTGCCCACCTCGCTTGCCAGCATAAAGCGACCGTCGCGCGTCACATAGTAGCGGGCGGGACGCAAGCCGTTACGGTCGAGGGCGGCACCCAAGGTACGGCCGTCGGTAAAGGCGATGGCCGCAGGACCGTCCCACGGCTCCATGAGCATGGACTGGTAAGCGTCATAGGCGCGGCGCTCCTCACTCAGGCTGTCGTTGTGGTCCCACGGCTCGGGCAGCAGCATGGATGCGGCACGCGTGAGCGGACGACCGTTCATGACCAAAAACTCAAGCACATTGTCCAGAATCGCGGAGTCGGAGCCCTCGCGGTTGATGATGGGCATCACGCGCTCAAGATCGTGCTGCAGCACGGGGCTGTACAGGTTGGGTTCGCGGGCGCGAATCCAGTTGACGTTGCCCTTGAGGGTATTGATCTCGCCGTTGTGGATGATAAAGCGGTTGGGGTGCGCGCGCTCCCAGCTGGGCGTAGTGTTGGTGGAGTAGCGCGAGTGGACGAGTGCCACGGCCGTTTTGACGGCGGCGTCGTTGAGGTCGATGAAGAAGCGGCGCATCTGCGTGGCAACAAGCATGCCCTTGTACACGATGGTGCGCGAGCTCATGGAGCACACATAGAAGATCTTGTCGCGCAGGGCGAACTCAGCGTCGGCCTTCTTTTCGATGGTGCGGCGGCACACGTACAGGCGACGCTCAAAGGCATCGCCGGAGGGCGTGTCGTCCGGACGGCCCAGGAAAGCCTGCAGGATAGTAGGCATGCAGGCGCGGGCCGTCTCGCCCAGGTCGTGCGGGTCGACCGGCACCTCGCGCCAGAAGAGCAGCGGCACGCCGGCTTCGGCGCAGCCCTCCTCAAACACGCGGCGGGCATCCTCTACACCCTTGTCGTCCTGCGGGAAGAACAGCATGGCCACGCCATAGTCGCCCTCTGCCGGCAGAATCTGACCGCACTTTTGAGCCTCTTTACGGAAAAAGTGATGCGGAACCTGGAACAGGATGCCAGCGCCGTCGCCGGTGTTCTTCTCGAGTCCCGTACCACCGCGGTGCTCCAAGTTAACCAGAATGGACAGTGCGTCGTCCAGGATCTGGTGATGGCGCTCGCCGTTGATATCGGCAAGCGCGCCGATGCCACATGCATCGTGGTCGAATTCGGGGCGATAAAGGCCCTGCTGCTGAGCGGAATCTGCCTGCATCGCGATCCTCCCCTAGATATTTAGACAGTCAGTTGAATAGGCATACTAGGAGCATCGCCGGCCTGTTGTGTTTCCCACCCGTTTCGAAACAATCGCGTAACGCACGCCCTACGAGTGGACACCGCCGACCTCAAGGACGGCAACAAGGGCCCCAAGTTCGACCTGTAAACTCACCGCTTCAAACATCTCAATCTGTAACAGTAAGACCCAATTTCGACGACTAACTGTTACAGATTGAGATGTTTTCGAGAGACGGTTCCGAATGTCTCGATCTGTAACACGAAGGGCCGGTTTTGGCGGTCAGCTGTTACAGATCGAGATTTTCCACAGGATCATTTCTTCCTGTCTTGATCTGTAACACCTAGACCCAATTTCCATCCCCAGTTGTTACAGATCAAGACATTTCGGCAATCCCCTTTCACCTTCCCATTCAAATACAACAATTTTGTTAGTCGTGGTTAACTTTTGAGTCTAAAACGGGTATCCTTTGCGGCGTCAGGCAAACGGCACGCAGGAGCTCACCATGCTCAACCATCTCAAACAACACTTTGGCTGCCGACGCACCGGTGGTCACGGAGGCCTAGACATTGCGCGGCACATCGGCCCCGGGCTGCTCGTGACCGTCGGCTTTATCGACCCGGGCAACTGGGCCTCCAATATGGCCGCGGGCTCGCAGTTTGGCTACGCGCTGCTGTGGATCGTCACACTGTCCACGATTATGCTCATTGTGCTGCAGCACAATGCGGCGCACCTGGGTATCGCCACGGGCGCCTGTCTTGCCGAGGCCACGACACGTTACCTCCCCCGCTTCGTTGGACGCACGGTGCTCGCCAGTGCCTATCTCGCGACCATCGCCACCGCCATGGCCGAAGTCCTGGGTGGCGCGATTGCCCTTCAAATGCTCTTTGGGCTGCCCGTGCGTGCGGGCTGCGTCATCGTGGCGGCAGTATCGATGGCGATGCTCATGACGAACTCCTACAAGCGTGCCGAACGCTGGATCATCGCCTTCGTAGGCGTGGTAGGACTCTCGTTTTTGGCCGAGCTTGCACTAGTCAAGGTCGACTGGCCGCAAGCCGCCGCAAGCTGGATCACGCCCAGTATGCCCACTGGCTCTGCCGCGATTATCGTGAGTGTCCTGGGTGCGGTCGTTATGCCCCACAACCTCTTTCTACACTCCGAGGTCATCCAATCCATGCACTTCGAAGGCCAAGGCGAGCAGGTTATCGAAGAGCGCCTGCGCTATGAGCTCTTCGACACGCTCTTTTCGATGGGCGTGGGCTGGGCAATCAACTCGGCCATGGTCATCCTGGCCGCAACGACCTTCTTTGCGCACGGCATTGTCGTAGACGACCTCGCCGTCGCAGCGGACACGCTCTCCCCCATTCTGGGCCCAGCAAGCTCGACCATCTTTGCGGTGGCGCTGCTGTTTGCGGGCCTCTCGAGTAGTGTGACGGCAGGCATGGCGGCAGGCACCATCACCGCGGGCATGTTCGACGAGGAATACGACATCCGCGACCGACATTCCTCGATTGGGGTGGCGGCATGTTTCGCCGGCGCAGTGGCGGCGTGCCTGGTCGTCCCAAATCCTTTTGAGGGTCTCATTTGGAGTCAGGCGCTGCTGTCGCTTCAGTTGCCGATTACGGTCTTTGTGCTCATACGACTCACCAGTTCGCCCCGCGTCATGGGCAAATACGCCAACTCGCGCCCGCTCAACGCGTTGCTCGTAGGAATCGGCGTCATCGTAACGGTTCTCGACATCGTGCTGCTAACGGGGATGTAATTGGGATGGCGTGACTGTCCAGATATAACGTCTTAATCTGTAACACGTGAGACCGTTTTAAACCGTCAGATAAATCAAAAGGGTCCCGGCCGAGAATTCGACCGGGACCCTTGGACAGAGCTATGTTCGGCTTTCGCCGTGTGTCTACGAGTTACTCCTCGACGAGCTCAAACTCATCGGGGCCGACGCCGCAGACCGGGCATACGTAATCCTCGGGCAGCTCGGGCGTGTCGACCTCAACCTCGTAACCGCAAACGGTGCACACGAACTTATACGTCTTCTTTTCCTCAGCCATGATGTTCTCCTCTCGAACGTGACTGCTGGTGTACTTGCTTATTAGTATATATTCTCAATAATATAATGCAAGTATTTTTAGAACATTTCTAGCCTTGATACGACGAAGCCTTGGGCGGCGTCTTGCCCTTTAACACCTTGTGGTAGTAGTCATAGGTCAGCGGGGCCTCGCCGCTCAAGCGCTCGGCATCCTCCACCTCGCCGATAAAGAGCAGGTGCGTGCCCACATCCACGGTATCAATCAGACGGCAGCTAAACAGCGCCGCCGCGTGCTCGGGCACATAGGGCATGCCCAGCGCGGTCTCGTGGGTCTCGTACTTGGCAAACTTGTCGTAGCCACTGCTGGTGCGGAAGCCAAAGTTGCCGATATAGAGCATATCGGCCGTCTGATCGATCACGGTCAGCGCAAAGGCCTTAGCCGATACGATTACGCCGGACGTGACATTTTCCTTGTTCACGGCAATCGAGATGCGCGGCGGGGCGGATGTCACCTGCACTGCTGTGTTGATAACGCAGCCGGCACGCAGCCCGTCCGCCACGGCGCTCACCACGTACAGGCCACTCGGCATGGTAAAGAACGCAGTTTTGTCCATAACGATCACTCCCCTAGCTCGGGTTGGAACCTCATGGATGTATGTACCCACAAAAAAGGCGGCACCCATAACGGACGCCGCCTTTGAGACATATGTGTCAGAACAGTAAGAAAGATAAGACGCCCGCAGTTGCGGTGAAATAGGGACTGAATAGCCCCTCAAACAGGCAAAACAGTCCGTATCTCACCGCAACTTATATAGAGCGCCTACCGGTTGCGTTCCTTGAGGGCGCGGTCGATCTCGCGTTGGACATCACGCTTGGCCATGTCCTCGCGCTTGTCGTAGAGCTTCTTGCCGCGACCCAGACCCAGCAGCAGCTTTACGCGGCCGTCGGTATTAAAGTAGAGCTCCAACGGAACCAGCGCATAACCACGGTTGCGAAGTTTGCCGTCAAGAAAGTCGATCTCCTTGCGGTGCAGCAGCAGACGACGCCGACGGTCGGGATCGCGATTCCACACGCCACCATGGCTATAAGGGTGGATATGCAGTCCGACGAGCCAGCACTCGCCGCCACGAATCAGCGCAAAAGTGTCAGTGATCTGACAGGCGCGCTCGCGAATCGACTTGACCTCGGTGCCGCTCAGTTCAATGCCACACTCAAATGTCTCATCGATAAAGTACTCGTGATGCGCCGAGCGATTCTTGGAAATGAGCTTGCGCTCGCGCTTACTGGGCATCGCCGGCCTCCTTGGCGCCATCGGCGTTTGAGCCCGCAGCCTCGCGCTTTGCCTTGCGCTCGGCATTGAGCTCGGCATCGCTCTCGCGCACCAGTTTAATAATCGCCGCGCAGGCCTCCTCGCCCACCAAGTCGCGAGCACGCACCGTCAGGCGCGTCGCCTCCTGCTTGTCGCCGTCGCTTGCGGCATCGGTCGCGCACATAATCAGGCAGATGGCAATCTCGGCCGAAGGCGAGGTCGGAACGCCTTGCAGGGCCAGTTCACCCATCACGTGCTCGTCGCTCTCATCGGCGGCATCCGGATAGGTGGTATGGATCTTGTTGAGCAGGCGCGTCGTATGCGCATCGTTGGGCGCCAGGCGCAGCGCCAGACGCGCGCAGCCCACGGCAGCCGAAACGTTCTCGGTCTCGGGCTCCAAGAAGTACTGACCTAGATTGGCGTAAGCGCGGGCGGCGCACTTGCCATCACTTGCACGCTCCAGCACCGAGAACGAGAGCGATGCCCATTCCTGCTTGTCCTCGAGTGCGCGGAACAGCTCGGCCAAATCCAAGCGATAGTTGCAGTTCATGGGGTCCCAACGCACAGCCTGCATCAGGGCATTACGAGCGCTCACATAATCCTGCTGGCGAATGTAGGCAAACGCCATGTCAGAGTACAGGCGGTCAAACGGCACCTCGACCTGCACGAGCTCGCGCGGATCCTTCTCCACGCGGCGATAGGCCAAGCGCTCAAACTTGCTATCGAAGCTAAAGTATTGACGCTTCTCCTCCGTCTTGCACTCAGCATCAATATACTCCTCGGCGAGCTCCACCAGACGCTCCAGCAGCGGCGTCGCCGTAGCCAGGTCGCCCTGCGCCAGATAGTTCTCGGCATACGTGATGTCTTGCAAGCTGATGGGCAGATCCATGGCTACTCCTCGATCTGAGCGAAACACGGCAGGCGCCGTATATACGGTCAATACACAAAACCCGGGTCTCTTACGAGGCCCGGGCGTTCAATTTTGGTAGCCCGTACCAGATTCGAACTGGTGATCTCCGCCTTGAGAGGGCGGCGTCCTAAACCGCTAGACGAACGGGCCATATGTAGCAAATGCAATGGCTGGGATGGAGGGAGTCGAACCCCCATTGACGGAACCAGAATCCGCTGTCCTGCCATTAGACGACATCCCAATGACTGCATCGCTGCGCTCGGCTGTGCCTTTGCGCAAGAAAGAAATATACGGGAAGTCTCGCCGTGACGCAAGCCCCAATTTTGACTTTTTTGAAATTCAGTCAAATTGGCCTAATTTAGTCCAACCCGTGAAGGACCTGTGAAGCCAACCGCTGTACACGAAGGGCAAAACGCCGTGAGCGGTAGCCGTCAACCGTTGGCAGATTCTACCGTGAAAACGATAGCACCAGGCAACACAATCGAAGTATCAATGATCGCGTAGATATCGAGGCGCCATGGACGAAGAGCTTGATTACCTATGGGAGACCCTGGGCCTCGAGATCACTGCCGACCTTTG
Source organism: uncultured Collinsella sp. (assembly GCA_959028445.1). Lineage (GTDB taxonomy): Bacteria > Actinomycetota > Coriobacteriia > Coriobacteriales > Coriobacteriaceae > Collinsella. Next base: position 30,768 of record CAUFRY010000016.1, read on the forward strand.
GCCCGAACGGGACAAAATTCACCCCACGTTACGCCCCGCCATTACTGTGGTGCAGGCAAAATACCGCCGTGCATCCTTTTTAATCATGCGGATGTCATGGCACGCGGGACTCCCCGACCTTAAGCGAATCCAGGCAAGCCTCGTCGAGCTGTCCGGCATGCCGACCGTCATATCCGAGGCGCACCTGGAGCAGCGCCAGCGCGAGCGACTGCAACAGCAGCGGATTCCCTTTATCTGCCCCGGCATTCAGGCATATCTGCCCTTTATGGACGAGGAGTACTGGAGCGGCAAGCCCAACAAGCACGTAAAGGTCTACGATCCGCACGAATGGGCACAGCTGGCGGACTGACTGGGGCAGGCCCGCCGGCGGAAAGTGCGTCCCAGATTTCAAGCTCAAACTGGTCCCTACTTTCCTGTCGAGCCCTCAACCGGAAACCGTGTCCCGCAATCGAAGCTCAGAATGGGACGTGCTTTCCGCAACCGGCCACTTTGGGAAAGTGCATCCCATTCTGGAAGCGAATTCCGGGTCGCACTTTCCGCAGCCGCTACAGCAACGCCTCGGCCCAAGCCGATTCCCTAAAGCCGGGAATCGCAAAGTCGTCGCCCACCAGCAGCGGACGCTTGACCAGCATGCCGTCGGTCGCCAGCAGCTCGTAGCACTCCCGATCCGTCATGCCCGCATCCAGACGCGCCTTCAGGCCCAGCTCTCGATATTTCATGCCCGACGAATTAAAGAAGCGCCGCACCGGCAGCCCCGAATGAGCAATCCAGGTCGCAAGCTCATCAGCCGTAGGATTGTCCAAAACGATATCGCGGTCGATATACTCAACCCCATGTTCATCCAGCCATGCCTTGGCCTTCTTACAGGTCGAGCACTTGGGATATTCAACAAACAGTACGGTCATGGGAATCCTCCGAATATAGATCGGCCAACGCAGGCACACGCCACACGAGGCGCCTTCGTATGATGGGCCAATTGTAGCCCACGGGTCACACGCTAAACGAACCGTACCCCGAATCCGCGTTTGATGAACGGCAGCAGCTCCATTGCCTCGGGCGTGATATGGCCCGCAACGTTCATGCGCTCGTCACCGGGAAGATCGACCCGCGCAATCTCAAGCTCGCCTTCGTAGCGCCCATATCCGCTATTGCTCACAGCGATCGACCCCGCCTTTCGCGGCAGGCCGGCTCCGGCATCCGTCGACACGGAATCCGGCTTAAGCGTCGTACGTGACTCCTGAGACCTAAAGATGAGGACGCTCGAGTCGGGCCGGTCGTGATGAATCTGCCCGCGCACATAGGCATAACCGGGCTCAAGCTCGCATTGCAGGTCCACGTATCCGGCGGAAACTTGAGCAAACTGCGCCCAGCCCGCATCGGAAAGATCGGGGTCGCCGACCAACACAATGTCGCAATCGGCGCCATGTGCAAGCTCAAGCATATTGAGAGCAACCTTTGACGCGCGACCGCGCTGCGCCTCGACCGTCGGCAGTCCCTCGAATACCGGCCCGCGAACGTTAGCATCACCCGGCACAAAAGCCATGATTTCGAATCCAAGCGCCGCAAGACGAAGATTCACCCGAGCAATGTCCTCCAGAGCTAAACCGGTATAAGGCTTGGGGTAAAAATTGTGGCAGGCGGCAAAACGAGTCACATCGGCGCCGGCTTCACGCCACGATGCGATTTCATCAGAACTCACTGTCGATGCATTGACCACAATGCGAAATACACCGGACAGCTCCGCGACCCGCTGGGCGCTAAAGCCATAGTCCAAACGAAGGTATTCCAACCCCAGATCGCGCAGGTCCTCGATGCGCTCAAGCCCGAGCAAATCGCACGTGCGAGGCCCCACATCGGCAATGAGCGCAATGCCGCGGGCGGAAAGCAGCGACAGCACATGACGGACCTTATCGGCATACGCCGCTCCCCCATCCTCGGGAATATGCAGCGAGGTGAACGCGTAGCGCGCACCCGCCGCGGCGCCACGCTCAATCGTCCGCTCAATATCCTGCAAAGGGCTGGAAAGATAAATTGAAATACCCGTTTTCACGCTTCAACGCTCCTTTAAAAAAGGCCGGCGGAGCAGCTAGCCCCGCCGGCACAACCATAACATCAAGAAATCTGCCGCGCGCCGCGAACCCCGAGCAACACGGCTCGCGATATCAAACTACTCGCCAAAGAACTCGTTGATCTTCTGCTCGTCGACGCCAAAGAACCACGTCAGGACAAAGCCGGCGGCATAGGCAAGCAGCATAGCGGCAACGTAGCCGAGCTGCTGGCCAGGAACGACGATCAGCAGGCCAAACAGACCGGAAACGCCCTGAGAAACCGTGCCGATGTGAAGCAGCGCCGCGAGCGCGCCGCCAAATCCGGCACCCAGGCAGGCCGTCACAAACGGACGAACGAGCGGCAGCGTAACAGCATACATCAGAGGCTCGCCCACACCCAGGATTCCAACGGGAATGGACTCTGCGACGTACTTCTTGAGCTTGGCGTTCTTGGTCTTAAAGTACAGCGCCAAACCGGCACCGACCTGGCCGCCGCCAGCCATCATAAGGATGGGAAGCAGGTAATTGATACCCTTGGTAGCGCCGTCGGGATCGTTGAGCATAGCGTGAATCGGCGTGAGCGCCTGATGCAGGCCGACGGACACCAGCGGCAAGAAGCCTGCCGACAGGATATAGCCGCCCAGGACGCCCAGCTTCTCGAAGATAAAGGTCAAAACGCTAAAGATGGCAGTCGTCAGCCATGCGCCAACCGGCTGGATGACGAGCATCAGAGCAAAGGCGCCGATGATGAGCACCAGCAGCGGGGACAAGAACGTGTCGAGTGCGTTGGGCATAACCTTGCGAATCTGACGCTCCATCCAGGCAAAAAATGCGCCAGCGATGAGAGCCGCGATCATGCCGCCCGCTGCGGGGTTGTACTGCGCACTGGTGAGCGGCAGCAGAATGGCAGTGGCAGGATCAGCCGCGCCAGGCGCAAGCAGGGGCATGGCACTGTTGGCGATGCACATCGTGCCGGCGATGCCGCCCAGCGCAGCGGAGCCACCAAACTCACGTGCCGCGTTATAGCCCACCAAGATGGGCAGATAGGCAAACAGGGCCCAGCCCATGGAACGAATGCCCTGGTACCACCACTCGCCTGCAAGCGCGCCTGCCGTCGAAACGTTAATGACGTTGCAGATACCGTTGATGAGGCCAGCCGCAATGATGCCGGGAAGCAGGGCGACGAAGACATTGGAAATCTTCTTGAGGAAGGCCTGAACCGGCTTAGACTCGTACTTGGCCTTCTGCGCGGCCTTGTTTGTGGCCGCAGCATCAACCACGCTCTCGTCAGCAACGCCTTTCGCAAGGCCGGTGAGCTTGGAGAACTCCTCGAGCACCTTATTCACCTTGCCCGGACCCAGCACGATCTGCATCGTGTCGTCCTCGACCAGGCCCATCACGCCGTCGAGCGCCTTAATACCCTCCGTGTCGACGTTACCCGTGTCTTTGACGGTCACGCGCAGGCGCGTCATGCACGCCGCGTTTGCGAGCACGTTGTCTTTACCGCCCAAAAGGTCCAGCAGCTTTTGAGCCAGCTCTTTGTTCGTCATAACTCCTCCTTGTATTGGGTATCTCGTCTGGATGTCATATCAGCTCACGCCGCGCACCTATTGGGCGTCGGCATTGCTCTTCTCATGGCCACTCACCGCAGCACGGACATGGCCTCGCGCCCGCTCAAGAGCTACCGCAGCCTGCTCGGCATCGCAGTCCAGCAGTACCGAGACAATAGCGGTTTTTACGTGGCCGCCGGCATCTGCAAGCGCCTGAACAGCGCACTCGCGCGTGCAGCCGGTCGCCTCCATCACGATGTTCTGGCCGCGCACCACCAACTTCTCGTTCGTCTGCTGCACATCGACCATCAGGTTTTGGTATACCTTGCCGATCTTGACCATGGCACCGGTCGAAATCATGTTGAGAATGAGCTTTTGAACCGTTCCCGCCTTGAGCCTCGTTGAGCCGGTCAGCACCTCGGGACCGGGCACGGGCTCAATGGCAAGATCTGCGCTCTCCCCGATCTTCGACCCTTGGTTGCAGGCAATTGCAATGGTCTTGCACCCAGTTGTCTTGGCGTACGCAAGGCCGCCCACCACATAAGGAGTACGGCCGCTTGCCGCCAGGCCAACGACAAGATCCTTGTCCGAGAGTCCACGCTCCCGCAGGTCGCTCGCGCCAAGCTCCTCGCTGTCTTCGGCACCTTCGACAGCCTTGATAAACGCCGTCTCGCCTCCGGCAATGAGCCCGACAATCAGATCGGGTGACACGCCAAACGTGGGCGGACACTCCGAAGCGTCGAGTACGCCCAGACGACCGCTGGTGCCTGCGCCCATGTAAAAGACGCGCCCGCCGCGCTCGAGTGTCTCAGCAGTCCAGTCGATTGCCATGGCAACCTGGGGCAACACTTTCGTGACCGACTGGACGGCACGAAGATCCTCATCGTTCATCGTCGTGACGATTTGCAGCGATGTCATCGTATCGAGGTCCATTGACCTTTGATTACGCTGTTCGGTCGTGAATTTTGTTAAATCGAGCATTTCATTCACCTCATCTTTCCTGTTTCTCGATGTAGTTTTGCTTTATGACATGCGTCGCCCGTTCGTAGTCGCTGGCAACGTAAGCAGCGTACAGGGCATCGACAACCATAAGCTGGGCCATACGCGAAGCCATGGCACCGCTGCGGACCAAGGGTTCACTCGCAGCGACGCCGAGCACGGCATCGGCCATGGTGGCAAGATTGGATGATCCATCTACTTTGGTAACGGCCACAACGGGACAGTTGTGACGTTGAGCCTCGGCGGTGCAGTCCAGCACCTCTTGCGTCAAGCCCGAGTAGCTAAAGGCGATTGCCATATCGCCCTCATGCATGTTCTTGGCACATAAGAGCTGATCATGCCAGTCGTCGTACAGATGGCACTCTTTGTCGACACGCATGAGCTTTTGCGCCGGTCGTGCGCGACCAAACGAGAGGCACCAATACCGAACAGATTGACCGCGCGTGCCCGCTTAAGACGGGCCGCGCATCGCTCCAAGACGGTGTAATCGAGCGTTCGCGCCGTCGCCTCGATCGTGCGCACGTTGCTTTTCATCACCTTCCCCACGATACGTTCGACGCTGTCATCCATGGAGATGTCCTCGAGGGCTACGTCTTTCTTGTCACCTAAGAGCGCCAGCTCGGCAATCAGTTCGCGCTGGAACTCCTTGTAGCCCGCAAAACCCAAACGCTTGCAAAAGCGCAAAATGCTCGAGGGCGAGGAGAACGTGACATCGGCAAGACCGCGGACGGACAGCCCGACCACCTCGTGCGGATGAGCGCTTACATATGCGATGACATTGCGTTCCGCCGGGCTCGCGCTGAGCTCACGCTCGCGAAGCCGCAAAAGCAATCCGTTTGCCATCTCAAACACCTCCGTTGAGAAGAATTAAAGACCAACGAACGATTCGTACCGGATACAAACAGCTTTTGCGGTACATTGTGCCGCATCGTGGCGCACAAAGGGCGAGCGTTCTACCGCTCGCCCCTCAAATCCGACCGCTCGGAAATACGCGCGACACAAAATAATTCAACAAGGTCGCATTATCAGAAACGGGTTTGTTACCGGCTAGCGCCTCGCATGGGCGCCGATCGGCCGAGTCGCATGGCGCACCAACGCCGCTGCCAGCAATACCAACAGCATGGCGGTGACATAGCCCGCAGCATCGAATCCTAAATCGATAACGTCGAAATGCCTGCCGGGAACAAAGATCTTATGCACCTGGTCGCCAACGGAGCAGGCAGCGCAAAAGAGAAACACAGGCACGCAACGGGAACACACACTCCATGGACGCCTGGAAAAGCAGACCACGATCACCGAGGCGACCAATCCGACGAAGAAAAACTCTACGGTATGGGCGACGCGACGGACGTTTGCGCCTACCCACATGCGAATGGAAGCAAGTCGACCAGGCTGGACCGTCGAGGCAGCCGGATTGGTACTCTCAGTCATGCCGTCCCCCGCCTGAATTTCACCCGTGATGCCGGTAGCCTGAACGCCCGTAGCCTGGCCCTCCACCACACGCGCGGTGGACTCGCTCAGCAACGACGTCTCCACCGCATTTTGCTCCGTCAGCACCCAGATGCCCGCCAGCGTTGCAGCGAACAGAACGATCGCGGTCCATCCGATTATTTGTTTTACGCGCGCCAAGGGCCAACCTCCTTTTTTGAATATCAGCGAGTGTAGCCCCAAATGGCATCGTCACCGTATCAAAATTTGAATCGCAACAGGAAGCGACAAAGCGACGCAAACCCCTACCCCGCCTCGCGCATCCAGCGATCGAACGTCCCCACGCACACGCCCAGGCACTTTGCCGCCTGGCTGCGGGTAATATCGCCCGCCTCATAGCTATCGCGCACCAGCTCAAACTGAGGAGGGCACGGCTTGCGAGGTCGACCGAAACGGACCCCTCGCGCCCGCGCCGCTGCAATTCCCTCCGCTTGGCGCCGATGGATATTCTCGCGCTCTACCTGCGCCACGTAGCTCAGCAGTTGCAGCACAATATCGGCAATCAGGACGTTGGTCACATCCGGCGCGCCGCTGGCCCTAGCGCGCGTGTCAAGCAATGGCATGTCCAACACCACAATGGCAACCCCGAGCTCCTTGGTAATGCGTCGCCATTCCTCAAGAATCTCGGAGTAATTACGGCCAAGTCGGTCGATAGAAAGCACCACCAGTACGTCCCCGTCTCCCAGGACGTGCAGCAGCTCGCGATAACGCGGTCGATCGAAGTCCTTGCCGCTCGCATGGTCGGCATAAATATTCGCCGAGCCCACGCCATAGGCGCCCAGCGCATCCAGCTGCCGATTAAGGTTCTGATCGCGCGAACTCACCCGCGCATAACCGTACACCGTCGCCATCTCATCCCCGCTTTCTTGTAAACCTGCCAAAAAGGGACAGGTTTATTTTGGTAGGTTTTACCTCTCAAATAGCAGGTAAGCGGGCGGCCGAGCAGACGGCAAGGTAGCCACGATTCAAATGCGAAGGGCGGTCCCGAAAGGCCGCCCTCCGCTCTCTCGCCACGAGTCGGGATTTAGCTAATGGATAAGCTTAAAGTCCAAGTGCCCACGCGTGGTATTGACGCGCGAGACCTCGATAATCACGCGCTGCCCCAGCTCGTAACGGGTGCCCGTGTCGGCACCTGTGAGCGTTAGCGCGTCCTCGTCGAACTCGAACCACTCGTTGCCCAGGCTCTTAATTGAAACCAGGCCCTCGACCTGTGTTAGGTCCAAGCGCACAAAGAGGCCCATGCTGCTAACCCACGAGACGGTTCCGGCATAGCGCTCACCCAGACGGTCCTCATAGTACTGGGCAATCTTGATCTTTTGCGTCGCATGGCTGGCGGCATCTGCCGCGCGCTCGGCATCGCTACATGCGCGGCAGATCTGCGGCAGAATGCGCGGCAGCGACTCGCGCCCCTTACCGATCAGCCGCGGCGTACGGACCAAGGCGTCCTTGCCGCCGAGCTGCTCATAGGCCAACTGCAGTTTGAGCACGCGGTGCACCACCAGATCGGGGTAGCGACGGATGGGACTCGTAAAGTGACAGTAGCACGGCGCGGCGAGCGCAAAGTGGCCCTCGTTGCGCGGCTTGTACAGCGCGCGCTGCATGCTGCGCAGAAGCAGCGTGTTGACGAGCGGTGCGTTGGCCGTACCGGCGGCAGCATCAACTGCAGCCTGCAGCTCATCGGGGCTCCCCAGGGCAATACCGGCAGCACGGCGATCGTCGATGATGCCTAGCTGCGCCAGCGCAACGGCAGCACCGTGCAGGCTATCGGGGCTCGGATCCTCATGCACACGATAGCAGGCCTCGATATCACGGTCTGCCAGCCACTCTGCAACGCACTCGTTGGCGAGCAGCATGGCTTCCTCGATAAGCGACGTGGCACACGAACGCTCACGCGCCACAATCTGCACGGGCACTCCGTCCTCATCCAATAGAGCGCGAATCTCGGCTGTGTCAAAATCGACTGAGCCGCGGGCGCGACGAATACGACGGCGAAGTTCGGCGAGTTCGTTAGCGGCGACAAGGAAATCGCCGAGGTCGATGTTGTAGCCGCGGGCGGCCTCCTCGCACGCAAGACCGCGCTCAAGCGCTTCCTCGCGCGAGGTCTCGGCAGCCGCAACATCCTCGGCTGCACCCTCCAGCACCGAATACTCAACCGCGCCGGCACGCACCAGCAGCGCCTCGGCGCCGTCATAGTCCATACGCACACGCGAGCGAATCACGCTGGGATACGGATCGTAATGCCGCACGCGACCCTGCGCATCGAGCTCGATATCGACGGTAAACGCAAGACGGTCCTCGTCAGGGCGAAGCGAGCACAGGTCACAGGACAGGCGTTCGGGCAGCATGGGAAGCACGCGATCGGCCAGATACACCGATGTCGTACGATGGCGAGCCTCAAGATCGATATGCCCGTCCCAAGCCACATAGTGTGAAACGTCGGCGATATGCACACCCAGCTTGTAGCCACCCTCGGGCGTACGCTCCAGCGAAATGGCATCGTCAAAGTCGCGCGCGTCGACCGGGTCGATCATGATGACAAAGCGGTCGCGCAGATCGCGGCGGAGCGGGTCCTTAAGCGCCGCGGACACATCGAGCGAAAGCCCCTCGGCCTCGTCCAGCGCGGCCTCGGGATAGCTATCGGTATAGCCGTAACGCGCCATCACATATTGAACGCCCAAATCGGGCGCGTCATCTCCGCCAATGCGGCGTTCAATCGTCACGGTGCCCGATTCCAGGCGCGTCGGGTAGGTCAAAATGTGCGCGACAACAGCATCACCCGGGTGGACGCCCAGACGATCCGCCGAGGTATCCTCGGGCAGAATGAAGAAGTCGGCCTTCAGACGCGAATCGAGCGGCTCAATCACACCGAGCGGACCGGCGGTCTGGTACGTGCCCACCACGCTTATGGCTGCACGCTCAACCACGCCCTCGATCACGGCGCGCCGCTCACCGTGCGGGCTGTTCTTAATGCTCACGGCAACGGTATCGCCATCCATGATCTCGCGCTTACCGCGGCCCATGACCTTGTAGTCGCCATTCTCGGTTATGACATAGGCACTGTGCTCATGGAGCTGCACGCGCCCGGTCAGGCTCGGACGGCGTTCGCTGCGCACCGGCCCGCGCTTATTGCGAGCTCCACGCTTATGCTTGTTATTGCGCCCCATGGCGCCTCCTAACTATCGATTGCGAACTCCAAAGAGTCTACCCAAATGATTCGCTTTCCTGCCGTCCCCTAGGGATCAAAAAACGGGCCGCCCCATAAGAGACGACCCGTTGGAAGGGATGAATTCCAGGCATGCCTACACGCGCAGGTAGCGGCGCATGGCGATGGCAGAACCAAAGAAACCGATAATCACGCCGACCAGAATCAGCGCAGCATAGGTCACCAAGTAGTACTGCATCGGCAGGGCAAACGACATCCAGCCGATGCTCTCCTGCAGACGCGGAATCATCAGGTTGCGCAGCAGCTCCAGAACGCCGATGGAAAGCAACGAGCCCAAAATGGCCTGTAGTACGCCCTCGGTGATAAACGGGCCGCGAATGAAGCCGTTGCTGGCGCCGACCAGACGCATAATCGCAATCTCACGACGACGTGCCGTGATGGATAGGCGAATCGTGTTGTTGATGAAGATGAAAGCGATAAAGGTCAGAAGGCCAACGAGCACCACGGCGGCGATGCGGATGTAGTTGGTCACCTGGAACAGGCGGCTCACTGCCTCCTGGCCGTACAGCACGCTCGCGTTGACGTCGCCGTCATCCACGATCTTCTGGAAATCGGCATCCTTCTTGAGCTTCTCTGCCGTGCTCTCGACCTTGGACGGATCGTCCATCTCAATAGCGAAGGAAGCCGGCAGCGGGTTCTGGCCATCGAGCGCGCTCATGGTGGCGTCGGCGTTGCCCGACATCTTGCTCGAATACTCGGCCTTCGCGTCGTCCTTGTCCTTATAGGTCACGGACTTGACGTTGCTCCACGTCTTAAGCTCGGCCTCAAAAGCCTGAACATCAGCCTGATCGGCGTCATCACTAATGAAGGCGTTGATGACAACCTGATCCTCGACGGTGCCGATCACGGAGTTCAGCACCGCGGAGCCCATAATGAACAGGCCGATGATAAACAGCGAAAGGAAGATCGTGATGACGGCGCCGAGCGAGGTAGTCCAGTTACGGAAGAAGTGGCTGATTGCCTCTTTGAAGGAGTAGCCCACGTTAGTTGGTGCCATAGTTGCCGTAACCTCCCCTCTCCTGGTCGCGGATGACGTGGCCGCCCTCGAGGGCGATCACGCGACGGTGCATGCTATCGACCATCTCGCGGTCGTGCGTGGCGACGATCACGGTGGTGCCGGTGCGGTTAATACGCTCAAGCAGCTTCATGATGCCCAGCGAGATCGCCGGGTCGAGGTTGCCCGTGGGCTCGTCGCAGATCAGCAGCGGCGGACGGTTGACCATAGCACGGGCGACGGCAACGCGCTGCTGCTCGCCACCGGAAAGCTGGTCGGGCAGCGAGTCCATCTGATCGGCCAGACCGACCAGACGCAGCACCTCGGGCACCTGGCTGCGAATGACGCCCTTGGGCTTGCCGATGCACTGCAGGGCAAACGCCACGTTTTCGTAGGCGGTCTTTTGCGGCAGAAGCTTAAAGTCCTGGAACACGGCGCCAATCTGGCGGCGCAGGAACGGAACCTTGCGGTTCTTGATCTTCATGAGGTCCTGACCGGCAACCAGGATGCGGCCGCTCGTCGGCTTGACGTCGCGGTTGAGCGTCGACAGCAGCGTGGTCTTACCCGAGCCGGAGTGACCGACCAGGAAGACAAACTCGCCCGGATAGATCTCGATGTTGATGTCGTCGAGTGCAGGCTTGTTGGGCTGTGCCGGATAGATCTTGGTGACATGCTCCATAAGGATGACGGGCTCGACACCGGCCTGCTTGGCCATCTTCTTGCGGCTGGCCTGCGGATCGATGGGCGCAAACACCGACGTAAAATCGGGGTTGTTGAGCGCGTTATCGAGGCTTGCGACCTCGGCTGCCTGATCGCTCTCGACCACCGGGGCAGCAGGCTGCGTGGGGTCGGGAATAGCGGCAAAGAGACCGGACTGCGCAGGCTGAGGAGCCGGCGTCGCAGGGGCCAAGGGGTCGGGAATGCCGGCCATGGTAGGCTGCGGCGTGGCGGCACCAGCCTGAGGCTGCTCCACGCGAGCGGTCACGGCCTGAACGGGCTCAAAACCCGCCGTGCCGGAAAGCGCGACATCGCTGGTTGGATTGTAGGCAAAGGGATCGGATGCCGGCTGTGCCTGATCTGCCGGCTGAGCGGGGGCCTGAGCAACAGGCTGGCCCTCTGAATCCGGAGTGGCGAAACGACTGCCCTGGACGCCTGCCTGCGTCTTGGGGGCATCATCGCCCGCACCGGAGGTACGGAAGTGGTTACCCACTGGTGCTCCTTATCGTCGTGCGTTTAAACTACATGAGCGCTTAGTATTTTAGCAGCATTAGCTTTGCTGCACATAAGAAGCATGGCCGTGTTTGGGTCCCTCCGGCCGGACACAGGGTTACTCTCCAAATCGTCCTCGGACATGTCGGAGCCTCCGCTGCGCACTACGTGCGGCGGGGGCTCCTCCGTCCTGCGGAAAGATTTGGAAAGTAACCCTGTGTCCGGCCTGCGGTAACTAAGGGGTCGCCGCGTTTTACTTGGGGTGCTGCATATACAAAGTTGGAAGGGTCTGAATTGCGCTTTGTCGATATATGCCCTTTTCCCTGATGGGACCGTGCTTGAGGGGCGTCTGTTAGCGCCGGGCGATTTTAGCCGCTAATAGTCAAACTATTTTGACCAATCCCG
>CAUFRY010000017.1 GCA_959028445.1 uncultured Collinsella sp.
AAGTATCAGCGAGATTTTGTATGGCTTGTCGATGCCGGCGTTGCTCTCAAAGCCGATATCGTAACCGAGCCAAAATCGCCCCTGCTCAAGACGGCACGACCATCGCAGTTCAAGCTATATCAATCGGATACGGGCATGTTGATGGCGCGCTACCCCGTTGGAGTCGCCCAAGCGGCGTATCTTGATAGCAAGGAGCCCAACCTGGGCGGCATTTACGAAAACGTGGTGGCCCAGCAGCTGGCTGCCCAAAACCGCCAGCTTTACTACTATCAGACAAAAAAGCGCGGTGAAGTGGACTTTGTGGTCGATGGGCCGGATGGGACGGCTGTTCCGATCGAGGTTAAATCGGGCTCCTATTACCACGCGCACGCTGCGCTCGGTCATGTGCTTGATACGGCTGAATATGGCGTAAGGCTCGGGATTGTTTTCTCGAGAGGCAACGTTGAGCGCAACGGAGCGGTTCTCTATTTGCCGCTATATGCGACCTGGGCCCTTTCGGATGTTTTGGGCGACTCCTGTGCCGAGGGGATAAAGTTGGAGGTCAAGCCGGTCTAGGGCCAGTCCCGGATGTGACAAAGGGACAGTACCTTTGCCACATTCATGAGCGTGGATTTTCTCCCGTTTAGGGCGCCCTTGAACGCTCAAAGCGGGAGAAAATCCACGCTCATTTTTCATATGGGAGATTATCCACGCTCGTTTCGCGCCGAAGGCGTGGCCCGCGGCCTCGCTTGCCTACAGTTGCTCGAGCATAGCGGTGCAACCGGCGAGCACATCGCGGTAGGTGGCGTCGAAATTGCCGGTGTACCAGGGGTCGGCCACGTCGCCGGGGCGATCGGTCCAATCGAGCAGGCGCGAGATCTTGCCATCGGGGTCCTTCCCAAAAATTCGGTACAGGCCGCGGGCGTTCTCGTCGTCCATATAGACAATGTGGTCCCAGTCGCCATACTCCGCGCGACGCACCTGACGTGCGCGATGTGCGACGACGGGAATCCCGACCTCGCGTAGCTTGGCAATGGTGCCGTGGTGTGGCGGGTTGCCGATCTCCTCGGTCGAGGTCGCAGCGGAATCAATGACAAACTCGCCCGCGCGCCCGGCGCGCCGCACTAGCTCGGTAAACACGGACTCAGCCATCGTCGAGCGACAGATGTTCCCATGGCAGATAAACAGTACACGTTGCATATGCGGTTTCCTTTCGATCGCCATCATCGAGCTCGAGTATCGCATCTACGCCTGCGCCCTTGCCCGCCTGCGCTCCCAGTGAGCCAATTTAATCGTCACCAGCGTAAGCACCCAGGCCACAAGCGAGAACGCGGCACCCACTGCGCCTACGTGCGCAATGCCAATGCTGCTTACCACGGCGCCGCCCACTGCGGTGCCAAACGAGATGCCGACGTTAAACGCCATGGGCTCAACCGAACTTGCGAGTACCATCGACTTGGGATGGCGGCTGCGTGCCACGTCCATAAAGTGCGTGATGCACGACACCGAGAACAGGTACATGAGCAGCGCCAGGCTAAAGACAAAGACCAGCGCGAGCGGCATGGTGCCGCCCACAGCAAACAGTCCGAGTAACGCTGCAGCCTGCAGCACAAACGTCACGAGTAGCGCCTTCATGCCAAAGCGCGCATCGATCCATCCGCCCAGGATGTTCGAGATCAGGCAGAACACGCCGTAGGCCATGAGCGTGGTACTGGCTTCGACCGTGCCCATGCCCAGCACCTGCTCAAGATAAGGCGTCACGTAGCCGTAGAAAACGTAGACCGACCCCACGCCAAACAAAAAGATGAGCATGCCGGTGATGATGCTCGGCTCGCGTAGCAGACCCGCCTGCTCGCGAAAAGTGGCGGGCTCGTCGGTTTGCCCAGCGCGCGGCATAAACGCCACGAGCGCTCCGCAGATCAGAACGGCAAAGGCCAGCGTGCCGTACATGGCCACGTGCCAATCGAGCGTGTCGGCCACAAACTTGCCGATCGAAGTGACAAAGACCATTGCCACGGAAAACGCACCATATACCACCGAGATGGCAAGCGAAGTTTGCTGCGGAGACAGAAGCTCGGGGATGTACGTCACGCCCACGGCGAGCAGTGCGCCCGAGACGGAGCCCAGGATGATGCGCGAGATGAACAGCACCTGGAAGTTGGGCGCCAACGCCATGACCAGGTTGCCGAGCACAAAGACGATGCTGTAGCACACGAGCAGCTGGTAGCGGCGAAAACGCCCCGTGCTGAGCGCGAGCACCGGCGTCGAGATAGCGTAGATCAGTGCGAACACGCTAATAAGTTGGCCTGCGGTGGCAAGCGATACGCCGAGTTCCGTCGCTAGGTCGCTTTCGATGCCGATGACCACGAACTCGGAGCAGCCGAGCGAGAATCCCAACAGCACGAGCAGCGCCAGGCAAAGATTGGTGCGCGCGGGGGAGAGCGCGGCGGCGGTTGACTTACTTTTTGGCGTGGTTGCGGCGGTCAAGGTTGTCACTCCAATGTCGCGTGAATAAGCGGGATTCAATCCCTGCAACTCTAACAGAATGTGACAAAGGGACAGTCTCTTTGTCACATTCGCGGCGTGGCTGCCGCCTAAACCGTCACAACATTCGATGAAAATCTCGAAAACGAGGAAAAACGTCGAATGTTGTGACGGTTTTCGTGTCCGGCGCGGGTGAGCTTCGGTGCCGTCTGGGGGTATAAGACTAGCGAGTGTTTATTTGCGAGGCCTAAGGGGCGCCCCGTATGGATATCGATAACTTTGAATGGTGGTATAGCGAGGGCGAGGCTCCGGACGAGGAGTGGGACGAGCCCGCGTCGCGTGACGTGTCGAGCGACGAGGACGAGACCGGCAACGATGCCGCTGTCGAGCCTCAGACCTTCGAACAGGCCTGGGCCCAGGCCGAGGCCGATGAGGCTAAGGCCGATGCCACGGCAACGCTGGGTGAGCCAGCCGACATGTCAATCTCGCCGGCAAAGACGCCGCAGCCACGTCATACCATCGACCCCGACAGCACGGCATCCTTCAGTATCCTCGACGTGCCCTCGCAGGGTGCCCAGGCGCCCGCCCCCACGCATCGCCCCAACCTAGCTCGCGAGGAAGACGCGGGCCACCGCTCGCCACTTGGCCCCATCCTCATCGCCTTTATGGCCGGCGTCATTGCCTGCTCGGCGATCGGCAGCGTCTGGAGCCATGTGGAACAACAGCGCGAAGATGCCGCCAAGGTCGAGATGTCTGTCGAGCAATCGCTCAGCCGCACGCGCTCGGTGCATGTGTCGGTCGAGGTTAAAGACGGTGCGACGTGGGACACCGCGCGCGGCGACAGCCAAATGCTCATCCATATCGTGGGCCGCACGCTCAAGGGCCAGGCAGTCGACGAGTACCAATACGTCAATTCCGATGGTGACGGCATTGAGCTCAAGCCCGGCGACTACGAACTCACGGTCGACGAGCCGCCTGTCGCCACCGACGGTACGCGTTTCCGTGCCTCAAAGCGCATGGTTCCCGTGAGCTTTAACTCGCAAGCACCCGATACGGTCGACAGCACGCCGCAGGGCGGGTTTGACCTGTACGTGGACACTCAATAATTACGTGCCGCCCCGTCCCGCGGCCAAGAGTGGGACAATAGCCCTCGACACTGTTGTTTACTTTTGGAGGAAGTAGCATGTCCACCGTCACCACCATCAAGCGCGGCGGCCTCACCGCGGCCATCGATTCCATGGGCGCCCAGCTCACGAGCCTTGCCCTCAACGGCAACGAGTATCTGTGGCAGGGCGACTCGGCCTTTTGGGGCAAGCACGCGCCCATTCTGTTCCCCATCGTGGGCTCGCTGCGCAACAACACGGCAACGTCTGCGGCCGGCACCTGCGAGATGGCACGCCACGGCATCGCGCGCATTGTCGAGCACAAGCTGGTCGAGGTCTCCGAGGATGGCTCTTCGGTAACCTACGAGATCACCGACACGCCCGAGTCGCTCAAGGCCTTCCCCTTCCACTTTAAGCTCAATATGACCTATGCGCTCACCGGCGACGCTACGCTCACGCAGACCTTTGCCGTCGCCAACACCGGAGACGTGGACCTGCCGTTCTCGGTGGGTGGCCACCCCGCGTTTAACGTGCCTGCCCCCGGTGCCGATGGCGAGGCGTTCGAGGATTACGAGCTGGCATTTACCGAGGCGTGGACCAACGAGGCTCCCATCATTACGCCCGATGGCCTCATGACGTTCGAGGGCAGCTATAAGGCGCCCGATAATTCGGACGTGCTGCCCATCACGCACCGCAGCTTCGATAACGACGCCATCATGTTCACCGATACCCCGGGCTCCACGCTCACGCTGCGCGGTCGCAAGTCGGGCCACGGCGTCAAGATCGACTTTGAGGGCTTTAAGTACATCGGCGTGTGGTCTGCCGCCAACGACGCCCCGTTTGTGGCGCTCGAGCCTTGGACCGGCCACACCACCATGGACACCGAGGATGACGTCTTTGAGCACAAGGTCAACACCATTACGCTGGCGCCGGGCGAGACGGACGAGCGCAGCTTTAGCGTTACGCTGCTCTAGGGGTTCCGCCGTTCTGGGCGGTCATAACTTGAGCGTGGATAATCTCCCGTTTTGAGCTCATGTGCGAGCCAAAAGTGGGAGATTTTCCACCCTCATTTCGATGCATGGGTTAGGGTAGCTAATTTGGGACGGGGCTATTTTGACTACTTTGCATGTGAAAGTAGTCAAAATAGCCCCGTCCCAAATTAGCTACCCCTGCATCAATCTGTCATTTTCCAGTTCGTAAACTTGTATGTATGCATACAAGTGGATAGCGGCGTGCGGTATCCTGTTGAGTCGTCAGCATACGATTCAACAGGGAAGGCAGATTATGCATTCTCCCCAACAGCGCGATGCGCAGCGCCAACCGGTGTGCAGCCGCCGCATCTTTTTGGGTAGCGCCCTCGCCGCGAGCGCTACCGTCGTCGCCGGCGCGCTCGCCGGCTGCCAGCGCCCCTCTACGCTGGAAGTGGTCCAGCCTACGACGGGCGGCGGTCGCGACGACCTGTCCGATTCCGTCATCGGCAAGGACAAGATCCGCATTGGCATGGAGGCGGCCTACGCCCCGTACAACTGGCAGGTCTCCGAGGCCAGCGAGTTCACCATCCCCATCGATAACGTGCAGGGCGCCTATGCCGACGGCTACGACGTGCAGATCGCCAAGATCGTCTGCAAGGCCCTCGGCGGCGAGCCCGTTGCCGTCAAGCAGAGCTTCTCGGGCCTTATCGATTCGCTCAACAACGGCCAGATCGACCTCATCATCGCCGGCATGAGCGCCACGCCCGAGCGCGAGGAGTCCGTCGGCTTTTCCGAGCCGTACTTTATCGGCTACTTTGGCCTGTTCGTAAAAGAGGGCTCGCCTTACCAGAACGCCACCAAGCTCAGTGACTTTAGCGGTGCCACGGTGCTCGGCCAAAAGGACACCATGCTCGACACCGTCATCGACGAGATTCCGGGCGTTGTCCACAAGAACCCGGTCGATTCGGTGCCCACGGTGTTTTCGAACCTGCTGCAGGGCACGTGCGACGCCGTGACCTACAACACCGAGAACGAGAAGGGTTATATGGCCCAAAATCCCGGTATCGTCCCCATCCAGTTTGCCGAGGGCGAGGGCTTTCAGCAGGAGGTCACGGCAAACGTCGGTTGCCGCAAGGGCTCGGACAAGCTGCTTAAGCTCATCGACAAGACGCTCAAGGGCGTCAGCCAGGAGGAGCGCGACCAAATGTGGGACGCGTGCCTCGACCGTCAGCCGGCATAGGGAGGCAGCATGAAAACCATCAATCGTCTGGCCTCCTTTATCAAGGCCGACCATCGCTATGTATATCTGGGCACGAGCGTTATCGCGGCACTCGGTCTGGCGTTTAGCCAGCGCAACCCCACCCCGCTGAGCTTTTTGGCACCCACCGGCATCTTCCAGGATTGCCTCTGGGCGATCCTTTGGGCCTGGCTCGTCGTGTCGGCGGCGGCGCTCGTCACCAAGCTCATGCATTGGAACGACTATCGCCAGAAGTCGCCGTTCGCGTCCGATCGCTTCCGCTGCGGCGCGCGTATGGGCAGCTACGTAGTGGTTGCCATCGCGGCGATCTTCTTTATCGACCGCTGCGTTATGTCGTTTATCGACCTGGTGCAGGTGAGCATTGTCTCGGACTCCAATCCCAGCGACTTTCTGTCGAGCCTGGTCTACATGACCTACAAGAGTGGCGATTTCTTTATCCGCGGCATTCAGATCACCATCGCGCTCGCGTTCTTTGGCACCGTCATCGCCTTCTTCCTGGCGCTGTTGCTGGTGTTCCTGCGTATCCAGACGTTCGACCGCGTGGACAATGACCTCACGCGCTTCTTTAAGAGCATCGGCCGAGGCTTTGCGACCGTCTACTCCACCATCGTGCGCGGCACGCCCATGATGGTGCAGGGCCTGCTCATCTACTACGCGGGCTTTACCGTTCTGCGCGGCATGGGCTTCGAGACGGCGCAGGCCAACCAGATCTGGAGCACCTTTACCGCGGGTCTCGTCACCATTTCGCTCAACTCCACCGCCTATATGATGGAGGTCCTGCGCGGCGGCATCGAGTCCATCGACCCCGGCCAGGCCGAGGCGGCGCGCTCGCTGGGTCTGTCGCAATGGCAGGCCATGCGCAAGGTCGTGTTCCCGCAGGGCATTAAAAACGCGATCCCCGCGCTCACCAACGAGCTCATCATCAACATCAAAGACTCGTCGGTGCTTTCGGTCATCGGCGTGTTCGACCTCATGTACGCCACCACCACTGTCGCCGGCGTGTACTACCGCCAGATGGAGGTCTACTGCGTGGCGCTCGTGGTCTACCTGATCCTGACGCTCGTGGCGAGCCGCCTGCTCGAGGCCTTTGGCAAAAAGCTGGGCGCCGAGGCTCCGGCCACGCTGCCCAGCTCCAACTAGGCGCAAGACGAGGAGATTCATCATGGCAGATACCGCCACTACCGGCGTTGCGGCCGCGCAAACCAAAGAGCCGCTCATCCGCGTTGAGGGCCTGCACAAGAGCTTTGGCTCGCTCGAGGTGCTCAAGGGCATCGACCTGGCCGTTAGCCCCGGCGAGGTCGTCACCATCATCGGCGCCTCGGGCTCGGGTAAGTCGACGCTGCTGCGTTGCCTCAACCTGCTCGAGACTCCGGACACGGGCCACATCTGGTTCCACGGTCAGGATCTCACGGCCGAGCGCTGCAACATCAACAAGCTGCGCGAGGACATCGGCATGGTGTTCCAGGGCTTCAACCTGTTCAACAACATGGATGTGCTCGACAACTGCACGCTCGCGCCCGTCACGCTCAAAAAGATGAGCAAGGCCGAGGCCGAGAAGGTCGCGATGGAGCATCTGACGAGCGTGGGGCTCGAAAAGTTCGCGCACGCCGCCGTGGGTCGCCTGTCCGGCGGCCAAAAGCAGCGCGTTGCCATCGCTCGTGCCCTATGCATGAATCCACAGATCATGCTGTTCGACGAGCCGACTTCCGCACTCGACCCCGAGATCGTGGGAGAGGTGCTTGAGGTCATGCGCAAGCTCGCTGCCGACGGCATGACCATGGTGGTCGTCACACACGAGATGGCCTTTGCTCGCACGGTGTCCGACCGCGTGGTCTTTATGGACAAGGGCGTGGTGCTCGAGGATGCCGCGCCGGCCGAGCTCTTCGGTAACCCCAAACACCAACGTACCCGCGAGTTCCTCTCGCGTTATCTCGAGGACAAGTAGCCGACCGCAAACGCTTATGTGGCAGGGCCGCTCCGGTGGGGCGGCCCTTGTCGTCACAATCGAAAGGATGCCATGGCCGAGATTTGGCGCTTTTTTGCGCATGAGGATGATTTTGCCGATATAGACGAGGCCGGCGCGTGCGAGCGCCTGGGCCGTGTGCTGTCGTTTCCGACCATCTCGAGTATGGATGCCGAGGCGGTGGACTGGCGGCCGTTCGACGACCTGCGCGCGTATATGCAGCAGGCTTGGCCGCACGTATTTACGGCGGGTAAGGTCGAGCTTATCGACCATTCGATATTGGTGACGCTTAGCGGTTCCGACCCCGCCCTCAAGCCCATTATGCTCATGGGCCACATGGACGTGGTCCCCGTGGTGCCGGGCACTGAGGCCGACTGGACGCACGCTCCCTTTAGCGGTCACGTGGACGACACCTACATTTGGGGTCGCGGCGCCATTGACATGAAAGACCAGGTCGCGGGCATTCTCGAGGCGGTTGAGTATGCGCTGGCGCATGGTTGGCAGCACGAGCGCACGCTGCTGCTCGCCTTTGGCCAGGACGAGGAGACCACGCAGTACGGCGCGGGTGCCATCGGTCGTGCGCTCGAAGAGCGCGGCGTTGAGCTTGAGTACCTGATTGACGAGGGCGACTATCGTATCGTTGCGGCTGCCGAGTACAGCGCAGGTGCGGGTTGGCTTATGCATGCCGATCTTGCCGAGAAGGGCTATGCCGATATCGTGCTCAAGGCGAAGAGCGAAGGCGGGCACTCTTCCAACCCTTACGGTGGGACGTCGCTCGAAGTGCTCAGCCGCGCTATTGCCGCGATTTGCGATATCGAGTGGCCGGCGCGTGTGACCGATCTGCTTGCCGCGCAGCTCATCGAGCTGGGGCTTTATGCCGCAGACGAGATTGCTGCCAGCAAGGATGCCATCGTGCGCGACTGCCTCGCCAGCAAAAAGCTGTACCCGCTTGTGACCACCACCTGCGCGCCCACGCAAATCGAAGGCGGCAGTACCGGTGCCAACGTAATGCCGCAGGATATGTGGGCAAATATCAACTTCCGCATGCTCGAGGGTACGAGCGTGGCCGATGTCGTGGCCTGCTGCCGCGAGGCCGTTGCCGCCGCTGGGCTCGCTGGCCGAGTCGAGGTCGAGCTGGGCCCCGGCAGCTCCGAGCCCTCGCCGTCCCCGCGCGTGGGCGGTCCGGGGCTCGAGGCCGTCCGCGCCATCGCGGCCCGCTATTTCCGTGATCCCAAGGGGACGGAGGAAAACGGATCGTCTGCGGTGGGCCAAGAGCCGATAAGCATCGTGCCCTCGACCGTGATTGGCGCAACCGATGCCGCCAACTACCAGCGCATTTGCCGCGAGTGCATCCGCTTCTCCGCCTTTGTGGTCGACGATGACGAATGTGACCGCGGTGTCCACGGCACCAACGAGCGCATCACCCGTCGCGCCTACCTCCAAGGCATCCGCTTCCTCATCGCCCTGCTTCACACGCTCTAGAATGTGACAAAGGGACTGAGCCGATTTCATCGGTAATGAGACGAAAACTGTTATATAAAAAGGCTAAAATATCTTGAGAGACATATGCTGGGGCTGGTATTCCTTGAACGACTGCGGGCATGTGCCAGACTGCCTCGGCCCCCGGGGAGCGCCCGGGCGGGTCGCCGTGTGACTGGGGAGGAAATTATGCAGGAGCTCAGAGAGACGACGTCTCGACTCGTGAATATTGCTACCGGGGGGGGGTGTCTAAGCAGGGAACTTCCTGGTGAACACCGGCCGCGCGAGCGGTGGTCCGTCGTGTCTTATGGCCGTCGTCGTGGGCTGCGTCCGGTCTCGCTATATGCGATTGTTCTGGCCCTCGCCATCGCGCTGACGGCGAGTTTCTTCCTGCCGCTTCGTGCCGAGGCGGCAATTTCGGACCACACGGTTCCGACGATTTCGCCTTCGGGGACAACAATCAACCTGTTTGATTACTGGGTGAATCCCGATGACCATCTGTCGGTTTCCGGCAGCGGCGGCGTCAACGCAGGCCACAAGTTCCAGTTTAACGACGGCAAGGGTGATGGGCCGCTCAACCAATGGACGGGCGGCACGAGCCCGCGGCCCGGCATCGTCAACAACACGCTTTTAGACGGCTACCCGAAGCTTTCCGAAGCCTTGGGCGACGAGTCCCTCGACTACCTGTTCGATTCCTCTGCCCAGACCGGCAAGACGTCCCATTTTGGCGTGACGGGCCTCCTCAAGGTTCAGGGCGGCTACTACGTCTATGACAGCTCCGAAAACTACGCAGCCTACAACGCTGACAAGAATGCCTTCGACATCTATGACACCTGGGGCATTGGCAATTCGTCCCACCAGGGTCAGTTCTTCCCGTTCGACGCGGCAGACGAGGTGTTCAATGAGGAAAACGGCTGGCTCGTCCAAAACGGCATCACGGCAGACAACACCGGTAATTCGAGCTACAACGGCGGCAAGCCCGTCAACCACCACTTCGGCCTCTCAATGTCCACGTGATTCGTGCAGCCCAACGGCGGCCTGACGAACGATGACAAGCCCATGACCTTCGAGTTCGCCGGCGATGATGACGTCTGGGTGTTCATCGACGATGTCCTCGTGGGTGATATCGGCGGTATTCACGACCGGGCGAGTCTGAGCATCGACTTTCAAACGGGCGACATTAAGGTGAACGGCAATAACGACGGCACGCTGCTGAGCAAGTACCGGGCGGCAAATAAGGACACTACTTCGGGCTTTGCCGGCAACACCTTCAAAGACAGCACCAACCACACCCTCAAGTTCTTCTACCTGGAGCGCGGCGCCCTCTACTCCAACATGGAGCTCAAGTTCAACCTCGTGACGGTGCCCGAGTCCGACATCATCAAGTTCGACCAGGACGGCAAGTTCGTACAGGGCGCCGAGTTCAAGCTCTATAAGACCGACAAAGACTTCAAGACCGAGGGCAAGCTCCTCGGCTCTGGCACCACGGACGAGGCCGGCCACCTAACGCTCACGAACGACGATGACAACGGCGTCATCAACTTCGACGATCTCTACGAGGACTCCGGCAGCAAGTACTACCTCCTGAAGGAGACGCGCGTGCCCGAGGGATATCGCTCGAGTCTCACGGCGACGGATGGCAGCATGCAGCTCGAGTACGTGCCCACGAGCGACAAGGACGCCGCGGGCGGCGTCATCATCAACCGCGGCGGTATGGACGCGGACAGCGCCGTGTGGCAGACGGGTGCGTTCGCCGGCGCGAAGGAGACCATCACCGCGCCGTCGACCGTGTACAAGGCGAACGATGACCAGACGATATCCGACAAGACCGTCGGCCTGGACTCCGGCATACTGTTCGCCGTGGTGCTCAAGCGAGATAAAAGCGCAAGCACAGATATCAAAGATCAGAACAATTGGTACGCCGTGTCGGGCGACCCATCGACGGGAGCGGGATACACCCTCGCCAAGGAGCCGAGCAAAGCCGGCGCTATCGAGGCGGCGAAGAAGGACCTGCACGCCTTCACGCTCAACACGAGCGGCCAGTACCAGGTAGAGATTCCGTATCTGCCCGGTGACATCTCCAGCTACTACTACATGCTGAGCGGTGATGCCCGCAAGGATGCCGAGTACGCGGTGGCCATCTACCACACGACGGCAAGCTCTATCGCCAACGCGAATACGGACAACACGGTTCACGTGTTCAGCGATGACCTCCCCAGCGGCGAGAAGAATTTCCAGCGCCAGTTTGCCACGCGCTCGCTCGTCACGAACATCCAGAATCGCCTGTTCGTGCAGAAGACCGATACCGAGGGCAAGCCCGTTGACGGGGCGAAGTTCGGCCTGTACAAGGCCGATCAGGTGAAAATGGACGCGAACGGCAAGGTCATGCTCAATGGCGAGCAGACCCCCTTTGACACCCTGACGACGGGGTTGGTCGGCAACCCGGTTCCGCTCGAAGGTGCGGGCATATTCCCGAATACGAGCGACGGTAACAGGCCGCTCGTGAAGGGGACCTACTTCCTAAAGGAGGTCTCGGCGCCCAAGGGCTTCCTGCTTAACGACACGCTCACCAAGGTGATTGTGGACGATTACGGCGTCCATGCCGATGCTGGTACGGCCGATGACGGTGTTTCGACGTTCGTGGGCCCGGGCGCGCTCATGAAGAGCCTGGGCCAGTTTGGCGCAGAGGGCGACATCGACAACACGCTCACGTGGATCAAGGGCCAGCGCCAGACGTCCGACGGGACGCTCGACGGCAACGACAACCTTTCCTGGAACAATGACGCCAAGGGCGGCGAGGATGAGGTGCACCTCAAGTACGGCGCCAACGGACGTGTCTACCAGTATGGGCCCACCGAGGAAGGCAAACCTTATCGCTTGGAGACCGAGACGGGCTGGATACGTATGGGCATCACGCAGGACGTGCCTGGTGACACTAATGCGAAGGGTGCCCGTGCCAATCTGGACGACATGAATTTGAACGCCCTGTTCACAGGTGCCACCTGCGTGCGCGTGGCGAACGAACGCGAGGCGAGCCTCGAGGTGACGAAGAAGGTTGCCCTGCCCGATGGCCTGACGGGCAATAAGGACGCGGAGTTCACCTTCAAGTTCACCGTGCCCGAGGGGAAGACCTACAAGGCTGCAGTGTTCAAGAACGCTGGGGCCGGAAAGCAAGCCGGCGACGTGTTCGATTTGAAGAACGGCGACACCCATGCTATCAAGGCCGACGAGACGATTCGCGTGTACGGTCTTGGCGAGGGCGACGAGTACGCGGTGCAGGAGCTGACCGGCGCAGACAAGATGCCCGCGGGCTATAAGCTGACCGGCCGCAAGCAGGGTACCACGAATCTGACCGGCGCAGGCGATAGTATCGCCGGTGAGATCGAGAAGCAAAAACCCGACGGCACGTTGGCCGAAGCCAACAAGCTGGTGTTCACAAACACCTACAAGGCGGAAGCTAGCGACGAACTGACCCCGCAGGTAACGAAGAAGGTCTCCGGTGTTGAGAGCACGGAGAAGGCGTTCTCGTTCACGCTGACCGCCACGGAAGAGACGCAGAAGCAGATCGATGATGATGACCTCAAAGTCTCGGATGCTCTGGCGGGCAATGAGCATGCCGAGTCCAAGGCCACGAGTGGCAAGATCATCAAGGACAAGGGCCAGACGGTCGACTTCTCCGGCATGAAGTTCAACAAGGCCGGTACGTACACGTTCACGCTCACCGAGGCGCACGACGCCGACGACGACGCGGCGGTGGACGGCGTGCAGAACTCCGGCTGGACGATGGACGCCTCGACCTATACCGTCACGGTGAGGGTCGAGGATAAGAACGCCAAGCTGACTGTCACAGGCGTGACGGTGGAGAAGAGCGGCGATGACAAGCGCGAGACGCTTGAGGTCAAGAACGGCAAGGTGAACCTCGCCACCTTCAACAACAGCTATGCTGCGAAGGGTTCCGTGACCCTGGCGGCGAAGAAGCAATTTACGGGCGGCACCCTTGAGAACCAGCAGTTCTCATTCCAGGTGAAGGAGGGCGATAAGGTTGTCGCCGAAGAAAAGAACGATGCCAATGGCGACATCACCTTCCCGGCCATTGATTACACCGAGGCTGGTGAGCACGACTACGCCATCAAGGAGGTCGAAGGCACCGACCCGACTATCGTTTACGACGGCAAGACGGTGAAAGTGCACGTTAGCGTCACCGATAACAAGAACGGCACGCTGAGCGCGACCGCCACCTACGACGGCAAGGCCGACGCTCCGACCTTCACCAACTCGAAGCCGACGGCCGACGCCACTATCGAGGCGACGAAGACCCTCAAGGGCAAGGACCTGACGGCTGGTGCGTTCACTTTCGGCCTATATCAAGGCGACACGACTACGGTTGATCCCATCCAGACTGTCCAGAACGACAAGGACGGCAAGATTAAGCTCATCCTCACCGGTCTGACCATAGGCGAGTACGACTACACGCTCAAGGAGGTCGCTGGCGGCGATTCGACCATCACCTACGATTCCGCGGCGGTGAAGGTTCACGTCTCGGTGAAGGCGGAGGGCGACAAGGCGAAGGCGACCGTCACCTATGACGGCAAGAACGATGCCCCGACCTTCACTAACAAGTACCAGCCCGCCGAGACCTCGGTGGCGCTCACGGCGAAGAAGGCCTATGTGAAGCCCGACAACACGCCGGCCACGCTCAAGGGCGGCGAGTTCACCTTCGACCTGTACGAGGGCGACCTGACGGCTGAGCAGCTGAAGGGCAAGCAACCCATCCGGAGCGCCAAGAACAGCGAGGACGGCACCGTCACCTTCCCGGCCATCGACTACACCAAGGCCGGCGAGTACAAATACACCGTCGCGGAACAGGAGGGCGACCTGTCCCACGTGACCTACGACGCTACGGTGCACCATGCCGTGGTGAAGGTCATGGACAATGCCGGCAAGCTGGACGCCGCTGTTACCTACGATGGTGACAAGGCCAATGCCCCCACCTTCACGAACACCTACACCGCAAAGGGATCCGTGGAGCTGACGGCGACCAAGATCGTTGCGGTTGCGCCGGGCTTCACGCGCGACACCAAGCTGAAGGGCGGCGAATACACGTTCGAGCTGAAGGACGCCGACGGCAAGGTGCTCGGCACCACGACGAACAAGGCCGATGGCACGGTGAAGTTCACGCGCAAGTTCACGCTCTCCAACCTGGGCGGCGCTGCGAGCAAGGACTTCACCTACACCATCGCGGAGAAGCCGGGCACGGAGCCGGGCATGGCCTACGACACCCATGCGCTCATCTACAAGGTGACGGTCGCGGACGATGGCACCGGCTCGCTGACGGCCACACCGCAGGTAACGAGTGGAGACAAGACCTTCACGAACACGTACCACCCGAAGGAGACCTCGGTAACGCTCAAGGCGACGAAGCGCTTCACGGGTGGCGAGCTCGCAGGGGGCGACTTCACGTTCCAGCTGCTCGACAAGGATGGCAACGTGATCCAGACCGTCCAGAATGACAAGGACGGCAAGGTCGCCTTCCAGGCAATCAGCTACGACACGCCGGGCGATCACGACTACACCATCAAGGAGGTTGCCGGCAACGACCCGACCGTCGTGTACGACACGAAGGACGTGAAGGTCCACATCAAGGTCTCCGATGAGAAGGGCGAGCTAAAGGCGACCGCCACCTACGACGGCGAGGCCGACGTTCCGACCTTCACCAACTCGAAGCCGACGACGGACGTTACCGTCGAGGCGACGAAGATCCTCACGGGCAAGGACCTGACGGCCGACGCGTTCACCTTCGGCCTGTACGACCAGGCCGGCAACGAGGTTGCCAAGGGCACCAACGACCAGGGCGGCAAGGTCAAGCTGGCCGTCAAGGGCCTGAACCTGGGCGAGTACGACTACACGCTCAAGGAGGAGAAGGCGGGCCAGACCGTCGACGGCGTGGACTACGACGTCAAGGAAGTCAAGGTCCACGTCAAGGTAGAGCAGAACCAGGACGACAACAACAAGACGAAGGTGACCGTCACCTATGACGGTGCCGCTACGGCCCCCACCTTCAACAACACCTACGACGCAAAGGGTTCCGTAACCCTGACGGCGACCAAGACCATCAAGGTTGCGGACGGCTTCGACCACGCGACGAAGCCCGCGGACGGCGAGTTCACCTTCGAGCTGAAGGATGCCGCCGGCAACGTGCTCGACACCGCGAAGAACGATGCAAACGGCAAGGTCAGCTTCACGCGCGAGTTCCAGCTCTCCGACTTGGACGGCGCCGCGAGCAAGGACTTCACCTACACCATCGTGGAGCAGCCGGGCGCGGAGCCGGGCATGGTCTATGACAGCCATCCCCTCACCTATACGGTGACGGTCACGGACGGCGGGAACGGAGCACTGAATGCGAAGGCGATCGTGACGAGCGCATCCGGCTCGGATACCTTCACCAATACCTACCAGCCGGCCGCGACCGGTCTGGCTCTCGGTGCGCAGAAGAGGTACGTGAAGAAGGACGACAACACGCCGATCGTACTCAAGGGCGGCGAGTTCACCTTCGATGTGTACGAGGGCAACCTGACGGCTGAGCAGCTTGCCGGGGCCAAGCCCGTCCGGACCGCGACCAACGGCGCGGACGGAAGTGTTAACTTCGACGCCTTCTCCTACGCGAAGCCGGGCACGCACGAGTACACCATCGTGGAGCGGAAGGGTGATCTGGCCTACGTGACCTACGACGCCGCGGTGCACCATGCCGTGGTGACGGTTGCGGACAATGCCGGCACGCTGCAGGCGAGCGTCGCCTACGACGGCACGAATGTCACGAAGCCCAGCTTCACCAACACCTATGAGGCACAGGCGACGGACTCCGGCGCGATCGCCCTCACCAAGAGCGTTGACGTGCACGACGGCAGCTATCAGCTAAAGGCGGGAGACTTCGCCTTCGAGCTGGTGGGGTCTGACGGCTCGGTGATCCAGACCCAGAAGAACGATGCGCACGGCAAGGTTGCCTTCGACAAGCTGACCTTCGACCATGCGGGCACCTTTACCTACACGGTCCGCGAGGTGCAGCCGACGGGGGACGCGCCGGGCGTGCCGGGCGTGACCTACACCGGCAAGACGTACACCCTGACCTACGTGGTGAAGGACAACAACGACGGCAAGCTGGTGGTAGAGAACTCCACGGTGAAGCCGAGCGAGGGCACCGAGAACGGCGTCACCCCCAACACCATGACGTTTGCGAACAGCTACCAGCCGGGCGCGACCTCCTACCAGATCTCCGGCATCAAGGTGCTTGAGAATACCGATTCGGCCACCATGCGGACGCCCGCCGATGGCGAGTTCACGTTCGCGCTGATTGACGCGGCCACCGGGCAGGAGATTGACCGGACCACGAACGCGGGTATCGCGTTTACCTTCAAGGCCATCTCGTACACTGCGACTGGTTCGCATGCGTACCAGGTGAAGGAGGTTGCGGGCCAAGATGGCACCATCACTTACAGCGATGCGGTGTTGGATGTGACGGTGAGCGTGACCGACGACGGCAGCGGCCAGCTGACCGCGACGGCGAACAAGACGGCCGCGGATCTGACCTTCACCAACACCTACACGCCGACGGCAACGACGGCGACGATTACCGGAACGAAGGCCCTGACCGGCCGCGACCTGGCCGAGGGCGAGTTTTCCTTCGACCTGAAGGACGCCGCCGGCAACGTGGTCCAGACGGTGCAGAACGGCGTCGACGGCACGTTCAACTTTGCGCCGCTGCAGCTGGACAAGGCGGGGACGTATGTCTATACCGTCTCCGAGCAGGTCGGCGCGGCGACGAACGGCGTCACCTACGACACGACGGTCTTTACCGCGACGGTGACGGTGACGGAGAATGCGGAGACGCACGCGCTGGAGGCGCAGGTTGCCTACAGCACGGGCGGCAAGGCTGCGGATGCGGTGGCGTTCAGCAACAGCTACGCGCCGGCCGCGACTGAGGTGAAGCTGGGGGCCTCCAAGGTGCTGAGCGGCAAGGATCTGAAGGAAGGGCAGTTCTCCTTCCAGCTGAAGGATGCCGACGGCAAGGTGCTGCAGACCGCCAAGAACGCGGCGGACGGCACGGTGGGCTTCAAGGCGATCTCGTACGACAAGCCCGGAACGTACGGCTACAGCATCTCCGAGGTGAACGACGCTCAGAAGAACGTGACGTACGACGCGGCCGAGCACCAGGTAACGGTGACGGTGACGGACGACGGCGCGGGCCATCTGGTGGCGACGGTAACCTATGACGGTGACGTGGCGCCGGTGTTCAAGAACACGTACACGCCGCCGACCACCCCGCCGGTCAACCCGCCGACGGAGCCGCCCACCAACCCACCGGTGTCGAAGGAGGAGAAGCCGGGTCTGCCGAACATGGGCGATACCAGCTTGTCGCCGATGGCCCTGGGTGGCATCGCGGGCGGCGCAGTGGTGCTGATCGCCACAGGTGTGATCCTGCGGCGCCGGAACCGGTAGCTGCGGCTGCCGAGAAGGGCTTTGATTGAGGGCGGGTGGTCGCAGGGCGCGGCCGCCCGCCCTTTTCGGTGAAAGGCTATGTTAGCCCGCCGTTTGCACGCGATTATGATTCTGCAGCTCCTAAGCGCGCCGCGCCCTCTAGAAGTCCGGAAAAGCTGCACAAAGCGGCTATCTGGACCCGGAAAAGCTGCAAATCTAGGCCAAATACACCCGGAAAAGCTGCAAAAGTTGGTAAAATCCATCCTGAAAAGCTGCAAACAGCAGGTGAAGGATGGTGCGTAGTGTGCTGAAGCGAAAGATGCTCGACACCCTCCGTTCGTGGCGGGCGGAAAAGGGCGCCGAATGCCTTCTCATCAAGGGCGCGCGACAGGTTGGCAAGTCGTACATCGTCGCCGAGTTCGGGCGGCAGGACTACGAAAGCTTCATCTCCATAGACTTCATTGGGTCCCCGGACCTTAAGCGGGTGTTCGATGGCCCAATCGATGCCGACTCGATCTACCGGCAGATATCGCTCGTCGTGCCCGGCGTGCGCTTTGTTCCAGGACGAACGCTTCTTTTCCTCGACGAGATTCAGGAGTGCCCGCGTGCTCGCGCTGCGCTTAAGTATCTCGCTCTCGACGGCAGGTGCGATGTCGTTGCGTCGGGCTCGCTTCTGGGCATTCGGTTCAAGGAGGAGGCTGCGCTCGCCTCCATTCCCGTTGGGTACGAGCGAGAGGTCGAAATGGGCCCCCTCGATTTTGAGGAGTACCTTTGGGCACGCGGGTATGGGGAGGACGATATCGCCAATTTGCGGGAATACTATGAGTCGTTGATACCCGTGCCCGTTGCGGTGAATCAGAAGATGATGCAGATGCTGCGCGAGTACCTCGCGGTCGGCGGTATGCCTGCGGTGGTGGACGCCTTTGCGCGGACGGGCAACTTCGCCGTTGCTTTCGACGAGCAAAGCAGGCTGCTCGCCTCGTATCTCGACGACGTGGCTCGATACGCGCAAGCCCCCGAGCGCGTGCGTGCGCGGGCGTGCTTTGAATCGTTGCCGCGCCAGCTCGCAAAGGAGAATACGAAGTTCCAGTATTCCGTGGTCGAGAACAGGGGAACGGCGCGCAAATTTGGCTCGTCCGTGGATTGGCTCGTGGGAGCAGGTATGGTGCGACGGTGCCAGTCGGTGAGCGCCGCCCAATTCCCTCTTGCCGCCTATGAAGACGGGACGAAGTTTCGCCTCTATGCTGCCGATACGGGCGTGCTCATGGCCATGTACGGCTTCGAAATGCTGGAGGCGGTGGTGAACAACAAGCTCGCGGGTCCCATGAAGGGCGGCCTCTACGAGAACCTGGTCGCCTGCATGCTTTCGGCGCGGGGTGTGGCTCTGCGTTATTGGCGGTCGCAGAAGGGCGATAGGGAAATAGAGTTTCTCGTCGACTCGCCCGACGCGAGCGTTGTGCCCATTGAGGTGAAGGCCTCGCGCGGATCTACGGTATCGCTCAACGACATGCTCGAGCGGCAGGACGTGAACCTTGGGTACAAGCTGATAGACGGTAACGTCGGCCGAGACGGCAAAAAGGTGACGCTTCCGCTATATATGGCCATGTTCTTGAAGTAGAGCCTTGCGTTGGCGGACTGACCCTTTGTCGCATTCCGTGCGGGTTATATGCAGGTATGCCTGCGCACGCTATCATGTATGGGTTAGACCGCAACTATGTACGCCATACGCGAAGGGATGCGCATGTATCTGAAGATCGACATGTTCTAGCTGGGCTTACCCCCGCAGCGGCGCCGCGCGCCCCATCAACTCTGCCGATTTTCGCCTTCACGCACATAAAGGAGTCCCACCATGCGCGACAAGCTCGAAAAGATCATTAAGGCCTACGAGGAGCTCGAGAAGAAGCTCTCCGATCCGGCCGTCGCCTCCGATATCAAGGAGTTTACGCGTCTCAACAAGGAGTACGCGCACCAGTCCGACCTCATTGCCGCCTCGCGCGAGTACATCGGCGCGCTCGATGACATCGAGGCTGCCAAGGAAATGCTCCACGATACTACCGATGCCGATGAGAAGGAGATGCTCCAGATGGACATCTCCGAAAACGAGGCCAAGCTTCCCCAGCTCGAGGAAGACATTAAGTACATGCTCATCCCGAGCGACCCCAACGACGACAAGAACACCATCGTCGAGATTCGATCCGCCGCCGGTGGCGACGAGGCGGCCATCTTTGCCGGCGATCTGTACAAGATGTACCAGCGCTTCTGTGAGTCGCGCGGCTGGAAGACCACCGTGCTCGACTCCAGCCCCAGCGAGGCCGGCGGCTTTAAGTCTATCGAGTTCAAGGTCGAGGGCGACCGCGTCTACTCCGTCATGAAGTTCGAGTCCGGCGTGCACCGTGTCCAGCGCGTTCCCAAGACCGAGTCCCAGGGTCGCATCCAGACCTCCACGGCTACCGTCGCCGTGCTTCCCGAGGCCGAGGAGATTGACGTCCAGATCAACCAGTCCGATCTGCGCATCGACACTTACTGCGCTTCGGGCCCTGGCGGTCAGTGCGTTAACACCACCTACTCCGCCGTGCGCATCACCCACCTGCCCACCAACACCGTGGTGCAGTCGCAGGAGCAGCGCTCCCAGATCCAGAACCGCGAGGTCTGCATGCAGATGCTGCGCGCTCGTCTGTACGAGATGGAGCTCGAGAAGCAGCAGGCAGAGCTCGGTGCCGAGCGCCAGAGCCAGATCGGCCACGGCAACCGTT
Organism: uncultured Collinsella sp.; assembly: GCA_959028445.1. Taxonomy (GTDB): domain Bacteria; phylum Actinomycetota; class Coriobacteriia; order Coriobacteriales; family Coriobacteriaceae; genus Collinsella. The sequence goes on from CAUFRY010000017.1 coordinate 20,463, forward strand.
CCGAGAAGATTCGTACCTACAACCAGCCCCAGGACCGCGTGACCGATCACCGTATCGGCTTCAACTCCACCTACAACGGCGTCCTTCTGGGCGACCAGCTCGGCACCGTCATCGAGGCCCTCGCCGCCGCCGAGCGAGCCGAGAAGCTGGCACAGGCTGTGTAGGTTCCGCCGTTCTACCGAACGGCGGACCAGCCGACGCTGCGCGGGCCGCATTTGGACAATCTGACGTTCAACTTCAAGGGCGCGACCAGAAGGTCAGCGCCCTTTCGTTTCACGTCACCTTGTCTCAAATGCGACCCGCTCGCTGTCCGTCCTCTACCTGCGGCGCTGCCTTGCTCCGGATGCGGGGTAGTCATTGGGGACGTTCTTAAATGACTAGGTTGGGTAAATTACTTTTCGAGTTTATTTAATCTGCTTAGTTAGAAATTAAGCTGTCTAACTGCTTAAAGTAATCAGCAGCCTTCATCTGCAATTGAAAATATTGCTCGAAAAATCGTTCAAGAAGTCGCGGGGTGATTTTTACCGCGTCGTGCGTCAAGCAATGTGGCAAGTTCTTGGTTAGATATTGGTCAGTTTTGGGGCAACCTTGCCAAAAGCTTGACGGATGCAAATCTAGACGTCGACAAATGAACACTTCGATTGCGCCGCGAGCAAAAATCTGGGCTGATTCTCGATAATCGCTTCCAATCGTCTCTTGCCAAGCGGCGCCCTCGCGTACAATCTGCTCCGACATTCACGCGCCGCCCGGCGCTCAAGAGGGGAGGACCCCATGGCAAACGAGATCTGGACCATCAAGCGTTGTCTCGAGTGGACCAAGGAGTACCTGGCCGAGCGCGGCGAGGAACATCCCCGTCTTTCTGCCGAATGGCTGCTATGCGCGGCTACGGGTCTGGCGCGCATCGACTTATATATGCGAATGGACGAGACGCTCGATGCGGCCCAGCTGGAGACCATGCATGCGGCGGTCGTCCGCCGCGCCAAGGGCGAACCGCTGCAGTACATCACGGGCAGCACGCAGTTTCGTATGATCGACGTCGCGTGCGCCCCCGGCGTACTCATCCCACGCCCCGAGACCGAGATGCTCGTCGAGGAAGTCCTCAGCTACCTGGACGCCGAGGTGCTGAGCCCCGAGGCTGCTGCCCGTCAGCGTGTTGAGCTGCCTTGGAATGATGAGGTCGAGCAGGCCCGCAAGGCCGAGGCAGCGCTGGCCGATGAGCGCGCGACCGCCGAGCGCCGTGCCGCCAACCTCACGGCTGCCGACGAGGCGGCGCTGGGCGGCGATGTGCTCGGTAGCCGCGCCTATGCCGAGGAGCTGGCCGATCGCGAGGCGGAGGAAGCTGCTGCGCAGGCCGCTGAAGCCGAGGCCATGGAAGCCTCCGAGCCCGAGCTCGACGAATACGGCATCGCCATCGAGAGCAACGACCAGCAGGCGACTCCCACGCAAGACGCCGCCGAGGCTAACGAGTCCGCTCCGACCGAGCCCCGCACCGCCCGCGTCCTCGAGGTCGGTTGCGGCACGGGCTGCATCTCGCTCTCGCTTGCCTGGGAGCGCCGCGGCCACGTCACCTGCACCGCTACCGATATCGAGCCGCGCGCCATCGACCTTGCTATCAAAAACCGCGACGCCCTTGGCCTCACGTCCGACGAGGTCGCCTTTAGCCTCACCAACTTGGTGAGTTCCGTTCCCCGCGAAGAGTGGGGCACCTTTGACGTGCTCGTCTCCAATCCGCCCTACATCCCGACCGACGTCATGCGCTCGCTGCCGCACGAGGTCAAGGACTTTGAGCCCGACCTGGCGCTCGAGGGCGGTGCCGACGGCCTGGATATCTTCCGCCGCCTGCTCAACGCGGCCCCCTATATGTTGCGCGCCGGCGGCCTCTTTGCCTGCGAGCTCTACGAGGGCGCTCTCGACGCCGCCGCCGAGCTCTGCCGCCAAGCGGGCCTGTCGGATGTGCACATCGTCCGCGACCTCACCGATCGTCCCCGCATCGTCCGAGCCGTCGTCACGGAGCCCAAACAGCGTCAGTAATATTTATTAACTGATTCATTTCTAATTATAAAGCAATTTATAATTATCTCGGTTGGTAGCTGGTAGCCGAGGGGGTCATAATGAAACAACGATTTACCTATGACTGCGTTCTCATAAAAGAAGACGACGGTTACTGTGCCAGCTTCCCGCAGGTCCCCGGGGCCTTTGCCGATGGCGATACGCGCGAAGAAGCAATAGCTCATGCCATCGAGGCACTGATGGCGTTTTTGGCCGACGATCTTAACAATGGTCGGGCTCCGGCTGGGTACGAGCGTTCGGCCGAGGTCGTGGCCCTTTCAGTCGAAATCGACCACGAGGACGCTCGGGAAGCGGCGTGTCGAACGTTTAAGGACGCGGCGGCGGACCTCAGGGTTTCCGCACCGCGAATCACTGCGCTGGTCAAAGCCGGCAAACTCGATGTTGAGCTTGTCGACGGCCGTCGGATGATTACGATCGACAGCATCGAGCGTTACGCCGCTCAGGAACGCCATGCCGGCAGGCCAAAGAAGTTCGTCGCAGTCCAATAACCCCTCGTTGCCTACTGATCTCGGGCTTCACTTCTGCAAAAAAGACCCTTCGAGCCTATTTCCGCTCTTGCAATATACCGTAAAACTTCTACTATAGAAGGAGAAAGGTATGTCAAATCAGCCGCATCGATACCGCATTGTGCTCGATTACATCGAGCCTTGGCTCGATGAGCAGGATGAGTCTACGTTGCGACAGATTTACGCAGACCTTTTGGTACTTGAGAAAGAAGGTCCTAGCCTTGGTCGTCCGCTGGTTGACCGCGTGAAGGGCTCGAAATTGCATCATTTAAAGGAACTAAGGGTGACGTCGTGCGGACCGTCGGTGATTCGTATCCTTTTTGCCTTTGACCCCAAACGTCAGGCAGTGTTGCTGTTGGCGGGAGATAAGTCGCAGGCGGAGTCGTCGAAGGCAAAGTGGAACGGCTGGTATGCGATCAGCATTCCCAGAGCGGAACAAATATACCGTCGCCATGTAAGGAGGCTCGATCAAGATGGAGCTGCATGAGTATATGGAATCACGCGGGATAGCGCGTGAATCTATTGCCGCCGAGCAGGAGAAAACTCGTGAACGTATCGAAGCCTATAAGCTCGCTCAAATTCGCAAACTAAAGGATCTGACGCAGGCCTCGGTGGCCCAGTCGATGGGTGTTTCTCAAAAACGCATATCGGAGCTCGAGCGCGGGGAGCTGGGATCAATGAGGCTCGACACGCTGAGCAGGTACGCAGAAAGTCTCGGCGGAAAGCTTGTCGCAAGCATTGAGTTTCCCGATCGTACCGTTACGCTTGCTCGCTAAAAATCTGCAATAACCCCCTCACTTTCACCGACTACTACGGCCGCTCACCAAACCAACATGCGCTCTGGGCAAATAGATTGAACGTTTCGTGCGAGAATGCCCCACAGTAAACAAACTTGCACCAGAGCGTAAGGGGCTGGCATACACATGCAGACGGTCTATCGGGTATACGAGGGAGCGCGCGAGCCGCATCGGCTTGCCGTCGAGCGTACGGCCGAGGTGCTCGGTCGCGGCGGCCTGGCACTGATCCCGACCGAGACCGTCTATGGCGTCGCCGTGGCAGTCAATGCCTTCTCCGATGCCGTCCCCCAAGATACAAGCGAGTTCCCGTCGTGGTCATGCGACCCGCAAGCCACCGTCAACGGCGCCGCAGTCCCTGCGCTCGGCACCGGCTATCGCCGTATCTTCACTCTCAAGCAACGTGAACTCACGCAAACCGTTGCTTGGCTGGTCGATGGCGTCGAAGCACTCGACCGCTATGGCTTGGATATCCCCGAAGAGGCTCGCGTACTCGCGCGACGATGCTGGCCGGGAGCCCTGACTATCGTGGTCAAGGCGGCCCCCTGCGTGCCGACCTTTATGCGTGCCGCCGACGACACGGTGGCTCTTCGCGCGTCGGCCTCGCCTGTGGTCCAAGCGCTCATCCGCGCCTGCGGCAGTCCCCTTGCCTGTACGAGCGCCAACACGCACGGCGCACCCTCGCCGGCAAGCTTTGCCGCCGTCGAGGGCCGCATCCTGGAGGGGGTCGATGTTGCCGTCGACGCCGGTGAGACCCCGTGTCGCGACGCCTCGACCATCGTGTCGTTCCAGCACGGCGGGCTCCAGATCCTGCGCCAAGGCGCACTTCCCGCATCAGAGATCGAGCGGGTCCTGTCCGACCCGATGCAATAGAAAGGTGTAAGCGATGTCGTTGAATCTGGGCAGCCTGGGCATGGAAGATGCCTCGTTTGACTTTGGCGGTTCCTACATCATGGCGCTCGACTGCGGCACCACCTCGGTACTTGCGACCATCGTCGACGAGTACGGATGCATCGTCGCGCAGGCACGTCGCAGCGTCAAAACCAGCTTCCCACGTCCCGGTTGGGTAGAGCAAGACCCCATGACGGTCCTTGCCAGCCAGATCGCCGTCATGATGGAAGTCCAGTTTAAGAGCGGTATCCACTCCGACCGCATTGCCGCCATCGGCATCTCCAACCAGCGCGAGACCACGGTGGTCTGGGACCGCGTGAGCGGCCAGCCCATCTATAACGCCATCGTATGGCAGTGCCGCCGTACCGCGCCGGCGATCGACGCGTTGGTTGAACAGGGTTGCGAGGAGCTGGTGCGCTCCCGCACGGGACTCACGCTTGACCCGTATTTCTCGGCCTCCAAGGTGCAGTGGATTCTCGACAACGTCGACGGCGCACGCGAGAGCGCGGCGGCGGGCGACCTCATGTTTGGCACCATCGACACCTGGCTCATCTACAACCTCACCGGCGGCCAGGTCTTTGCCACCGACTACACCAATGCCAGCCGCACGGCACTCTTTAATATCCATACGCTCGATTGGGACGACGACCTGCTGGCGCTCTTTGACGTCCCACGTTCCATGATGCCCGAGGTTCGCTGGAGCTCGGGCGACTACGGCCGCGTCGCGAGCGACATCATGACCAACATGCCGCCCATCATGGGCGTGGCGGGTGACCAACAGGCGTCGCTGTTCGGCCACTGCTGCTTCCATCCCGGCCAGACCAAAAACACCTATGGCACGGGCTGCTTTATGCTCATGAACACCGGCGACGAGATCGTCGAATCCAAGAATGGCCTGGTCTCCACCATCGGTATCGCTGCGGACGGCAAAGTCAGCTATGCGCTCGAGGGCTCTATTTTTGCCGCCGGCTCAACGATGAATTGGCTTCGCAACAACATGGGCATCATCTCGAGCGTGAGCGAGTCGGCACAACTCGCCGCTTCGATTAGCGACAACGAGGGCTGCTACTTCGTTCCCGCCTTTGCGGGTTTGGGCGCTCCCTGGTGGGACCCGCATGCCCGCGGTATCGTGTGCGGTCTGACCGGCGCCTCGAGCCGTGCGACCATCGTACGTGCCGCCTGCGAATCCATGGCATATCAGAGCTACGACGTGCTGTGCGCCATGGAGCAGGACGTGGGGCTTTCGATCGAGCGCCTGTCTGTCGATGGCGGTGCCTCGCGCAACGAGTTCATCATGCAATTCCAGGCCGACCTGCTGGATATCCCCGTGCTGCAATGCGAGACGGTGGAGACCACGGCAATCGGTGCCGCGTACTTGGCGGGTCTTGCCGTCGGCTATTGGGAAGACCTGGAGGAGCTGGAGCAAAATGCCCAGATCGTTAGGACCTTCCTTCCCCACATGTCCGCCGAGCGCCGCGAGCAAAACCTTGCGGGCTGGCGTGATGCAGTCAGGCGCTCGCTCAGCACCGCACAGTAGGGCTGCGATGGGCTGCTCGATACAACAAACCGCTAAACTAATGCATGGCGTGCGGCGGCAACATTGCTGCACGCCTTGTCAGCAAGGCCGTTTTGCGGCCGCAACGAAAGGGGCAATCAATCCATGACCGTCACCTACGATGCGTCCCGTGTGACGCTTGTCGACCACCCGCTCGTCCAACACAAGCTGTCGATCCTGCGCGACAAAAACACCGGCACCAACCAGTTCCGCCAGCTCGTGCGCGAACTCGCGCTTTTTGACGGCTACGAGGCCATGCGCGACCTGCCCATGGAAGACGTCGAGGTCGAGACCCCCATCACTACCGCCACGTTCAAACAGCTTGCCGGCAAGAAACTCGCCATCGTGCCCATCCTGCGTGCGGGCCTTGGCATGGTCGACGGCATCCTCGACCTGGTGCCCTCCGCTCGCGTGGGCCACATCGGCATGGAGCGCGACGAGGTCACCCACGAGCCGCACGAGTATTACTGCAAGATGCCCAAGGATATCGACCAGCGCATCTGCCTGGTCGTCGACCCCATGCTCGCCACGGGCGGTTCGGCCGAGATGGCCATCAGCTACCTGCGCGAGCGCGGTGTCAAGGACATCCGCATGCTGTGCATCGTCGCGGCCCCCGAGGGCCTCAAGTCACTGACCGAAAAGGACCCCGACGTACATATTTATACGTGCGCCATCGACGACCATCTCAACGAGGCCGCCTACATCGTTCCCGGCCTGGGCGACGCCGGCGACCGCATCTACGGCACGCTGTAATCTCAGGGCCATACCGGCTAACGTCGAAAATACGAAGAAATGGTGCGCGCGGCGGAGCAAAAGACGTCCACGCGCACTCCTGTTAACGGACGTTTTGCGCTGAGGGGTTCGAGAAAAACGTATTACCGTACCTGCGGCATAAAGAAGGTCTTAAGAAAACGAACAGGTGCGTATTAACCGATGCTTTTTCGGTTGTACTTTAGCGATTGGCTCGTACAATAGTCACCAATGTTTGGCGGGAACTGTTCTGTGAGGCGTTAAAAAGGAAAGTGAGGACGCCAGTGTTTCAGATAGCCGATCTGCTCGCTATCGTTGCAGGCGCCATCGCGGGCGCAATTGCCTTCCTTCCCTTTGTCTTTACGCTCAAGCCGGTTCTTGACGATAAGCAGAATGCGGACATGCTCAAGGGCATGGTGAGTCTGGCGGTCTCGGCAGTTGCCCTGCTCGTCTTTACCTTGGTTGTGTTTGCGTTGTTCGGAGAGGCATTTCGCATGTTCCTCCTGGGCGAGGCGATCGGCTTCGTGGCCTTTATGGCCGCCTGCACGGTTCGCGTCGCCAAGGCGCTGCGAGATCCTCATGAGGTCGAAAGGTAAGTCGTGGAAATTTTTGAAAAGCTGCCTGATGAGATTAATCATCTGGTCAGCGAGTTCAGCTCCACCCCTGTCGTGGGCGATCTGAGCTGCGGCATCACGCAGTACTCGTTTTGGCTGATCGTCTCCACGATCGTGCTCCTGATCGTCCTGGCCGTGTTCAAGAAGAAGCAGACCCTGGTTCCCAAGGGCTTCTTCGTCAACGGTTTCGAGTACATCATCGAGTACGTCGAGAACGATATCGGCAAGGGCGTCGTGGGTGAGAACTGGAAGAAGCACTTCCCGTTCCTGTGCTCGCTTTTCCTGTTCATCCTGATCAATAACATGATCGGCCTGATCCCGGGAATGAAGCCCGGCACCGGTGCAATCGGCTCCACCGCCGCGCTCGCCATCTTCGCCTTCGTGTACTTCATCTACTACGGATGCAAGGCTCACGGCGTGATCGGCTACATCAAGAGCCTCGCCCCGCAGGGCGTGAGCTTCCCGATGAACGTGCTCGTGTGGGTCGTCGAGCTTTTCTCGACCTTCCTGCGCCTCATCACGCTCGCCGTCCGTCTGTTCTGCAACATGTTCGCAGGACACGTGGTCATGGGCTCGTTCGCCATCATGGCGAGCATGTTCATGCAGCCGCTGCTTCAGCAGGTTTCCGCGGCCCACGCCGTCGGCGCCCTGCCTTCGCTGGCCTGGCTTGCCATCCTCATCCTGATCTATGCGATCGAGCTTGTGGTCGGCGCCATCCAGGCTTACGTCTTCACGGTCCTTACCGCCGTGTATGTCTCCGAGGCAGAGGAGGTCGCGGAGGAGGAGTAGTCTTCCGTTCGCGCCTTAAAGGTAAGGCAATTCGTTAAACCGCCGGTGCCCGTACCCATGGAGCCCGGCAGTTATAAAAAGGTTATCCTGCGTGAAATAAGACACGCACGACAAAGGAGGAATCGTGGGAGTTATCGGTTACGGTCTCGGTGTTATCGGCGCTGGTCTTGCTATCGGCCTGTCTGCTCTGGGTGCTACGGGTGCTATGGCCCGTCAGCCTGAGGTCCAGGGCCGCGTGTTCACCGTCTTCATCATGGGCTCCGCCTTCGGCGAGGCTCTGGCTCTGATCGGCTTCGTTGTCGCGCTGATCGTTAAATAGCACGGAGCGTCAAGTATGAATCTTTCATCCCAGAAGAGCGCGATCGCACTCTCCGCGTCCGCGGCCGCGCTGCTCATGCCGGTTTCCGCGTTCGCCGAGGACGGCGCCGCCGGTGCGGACATCCTCATCCCTAAGATGGCGGAGTTCATCCCGGCGCTTATCGCCTTCCTGATTATCTGGATCGTGCTGGCCAAGGTCGCCCTGCCGGGCATCATGAAAACCATGGAGGAGCGCGGCAAGAAGATCGAGGAGAGCCTCGACGAGGCCGAGAAGACCAAGCAGGAGGCTATCGCCAAGCGCGCTGAGTCCGACTCGATCGTCACCGACGCCCGTCGTCAGGCTGCCGACATCGTTCTCGAGGCCCGTAAGGACGCCGAGTCCGAGCGCGCCCGTATCATCGAGGCTGCTCACAAGGAGGCCGAGGAGATCATCGCCAAGGCCCATACGACCGTCGAGGACGAGCGCAAGTCCATCTACGCCGGTGCCGCGAACTCCATCGCCGACCTGTCCGTTGCCGTCGCCACCAAGATCGTGGGCGAGGCACTCGAGAACGAGGCCGAGCAGAAGAAGCTCATCGAGCGCTACATCCAGGAAGCAGGTAGCCTGAATGCCGACTAGCCGCTATCAGGACAAAGTGCTCGAGACCTACGCGCGCTCCCTTTTGGAAGCCGCCAAGGCCGAGAACCATGTGTTCGAGGACCTCGAGATGGTCGAGCGCTTGGCTTCTGCCAGCCCCGAGATCATCGCCGTGCTCGACACCATGTCCAAGCGCGACCAGCTCGACCTTCTTCCCAAGGTGGCAGCTGCCTTTAAGTATGTTGCCGAGGAAGACGAGGATGTAGTGGGCGTGACCGTCACCACGGCGATCCCGCTCGACGACGAGCTGCGTCAAACCATCACTAAGAAATGCGAGCAGGACTTCGGCCGCAAGGTATTCCTTATCGAGCAGGTTGACCCGTCTATCGTGGGCGGCCTGGTGCTCGAGGCCCGCGGCGAGCGTCGTGACATTTCCGTCAAGACGCAGCTGCGCATCGCGCAGGAGACCCTCGCAAACTCTGCTAATTCGTACGGAGGTGAAGCCTAATGTCCGAAACCCTCAATGCCCAGGATATCGCCAAGAAACTGCAGGAGCAGCTCACGAGCCTCTCCGCGACGGTCGATACGCATGAGGTTTCAACGGTCGACGAGGTAGGCGACGGCATCGCGCGCGTCTCCGGCCTCAAGAGCGCCATGGCAGGCGAGCTTCTGGAGTTCAAGAGCTCCGATACCGGTGAGACCGTCTTCGGCCTTGCCCAGAACCTTGACCGTGACGAGGTCGGCGCCGTTCTGTTTGGTGCCGTCGACTCCATCAAGGAAGGCGACGAGTGCCGCACCACTGGCCGCATTATGGATATCCCCGTGAGCCGTGCCATGCTCGGCCGCGTCGTCAATCCGCTCGGCCAGCCCATCGACGGCCTGGGCGACATCGTCGCCACGCACCGTCGCCCCATCGAGTTCAAGGCTCCCGGCGTCATCGATCGTACCCCGGTGTGCGAGCCGGTTCAGACCGGTCTGCTCGCTATCGACTCCATGGTGCCTATTGGCCGCGGTCAGCGTGAGCTCATCATCGGCGACCGTAAGACCGGTAAGACCGCCATCGCCATCGACGCTATCCTCAACCAGCGCGGCAAGGGCATGGTCTGCATCTATGTCGCCATCGGCCAGAAGGCCTCCACGGTTGCCAACATCCGTGAGACCCTCGCTCAGCACGGTGCGCTCGACTACACCATCATCGTTTCGGCCACTGCTGCCGATTCCGCCCCTATGCAGTACATCGCGCCTATGGCCGGTGCCGCTATTGGCGAGTTCTTCATGTACAACGGCGAGGACGGCAAGCCCGCCAGCGAGACCAACCCCGGCGGCCACGTGCTCGTCATCTACGACGACCTGTCCAAGCAGGCTGTGGCCTACCGTCAGATGTCGCTGACGTTGCATCGTCCGCCCGGACGCGAGGCCTATCCTGGCGACATCTTCTACCTGCACTCTCGTCTGCTCGAGCGTGCCGTCAAGATGTCCAAGAAGAACGGTTACGGCTCCATGACGGCACTGCCGATCATCGAGACCCAGGACGGCGACGTCTCGGCCTACATTCCGACCAACGTCATTTCCATTACCGATGGTCAGATCTACCTGCAGTCCGAGCTCTTCTTCCAGGGTCAGCGCCCGGCAGTCGACGTGGGTATCTCCGTGTCCCGCGTCGGTGGCGATGCGCAGACCAAGGCCATGAAGCAGGTCGCCGGCAACCTCCGTCTGGACCTCGCTTCCTATCAGGAGCTCGCTGGCTTTACGCAGTTCGGCTCCGACCTCGACGAGGCTACTCAGAAGCAGCTGACCCACGGTGCTCGCATGACCGAGCTCCTGAAGCAGCCGCGTTACAAGCCGTTTGAGGTTGGCGAGCAGATCGTTACGCTGTTCGCTGGCAACGAGGGCTTCCTGGATGACCTGGAGATCGCCGACGTGCTGCCCTTCCGTGCCGAGCTCATCGAGTACATGGACAATGGCTTTGGTTCGCTGCTCGACAAGGTTCGCGCCAAGAAGATCGATGATGACACCAAGGCTGAGCTCTTGCGCGTCATCGGCGACTTCAAGCAGCAGTTCATGGCCAAGCACCATTCGGATGTTTCTGGATCAGAGGAGAACTAAGCCCCATGGCCAACCTTCGCGACATTAAGAAGCGAATCTCCTCGGTTACCACGACCAAGCAGATCACGCGCACGATGGAGATGGTCTCTACGGCCAAGATCCGTCGTGCTCTCGATCGCTCCAAGCAGGCCGAGCCCTATAAGGAGGCGCTGACCGACGTCATGTTGACGGTCGCCGGCGACGCCTCCTGTTCGGGCACCGATCCCATGCTGCAGAAGCATGAGAGCGTCAAGCATGGCCTGATTGTCGTTATTGCCTCGGACCGCGGCCTTGCCGGCGGTTTCAATACGACGGTGGAGCGCACGGCCGAAAAGCTCGCCGCTTCTTGGGCGAACGACGGCATCGAGTGCGAGATCATCGCGTGTGGGCGCAAACCGGCCACGTATTTCCGTGACCGCGAAAACGTCGTCATGCACTTTGAGGGCAACTCCTCTGAGCCCGATTTCAATCAGGCCCGCATGATCTCCTCTCATATCTGCGATGCGTATCGTGCCGGTGAGCTTGACCGTGTCGAGCTTGTCTACCACCACGCCAAGAACCGCGTGGATCAGGAGCTTCGCGTCGAGCATCTGTTGCCGCTCGACCCCGAGATGATCGCTATGGCCCACGGTCCGCGTAAGAACGAGACCGACGCCCCTAAGCGCATCTCGTCCACGTTCGAGTTCGTGCCCTCTCCCGAGCATGTTCTCGGCAAGCTTGTGCCGTCTTATATCCTGACGGTCATCTACCAGGCCCTGATCGATTCGGCGGCTGCCGAGCAGGGTGCACGCCGCAAGGCCATGCACTCCGCGACGGAAAACGCCACCGCGATCATCTCGACCCTTACCCGCACGTATAGTCGCGTGCGCCAGGCTTCGATCACGACCGAGATTAACGAGATCGTCGGCGGAGCCTCAGCATTGGAGGAACAGTAATGGCTAATAACACCGTAAAGCTTGCGGTCGAGGAAGCCACCAAGAAGACGACTGCCGGTGATGGTCGCATCGTGCGAATCATCGGTCCTGTCGTCGACGTCAAGTTTGACGGTGCGGTGCCCCCGATCTACAACGCGCTCACGGTCGAGGCCGAGACCCCGATCGGTCATCTGAGCACGATCCTCGAGGTCGAGAGCCAGCTTCCGGGCGGCGTCGTCCGCACGGTCGCCATGTCCTCGACCGACGGCCTGCAGCGCGGCCTCATCGCCACCGATACCGGTGAGCCCATGAAGATGCCCGTTGGCCCCAAGACGCTCGGCCGTATTTGGAACGTCATGGGCAAGCCCGTCGACGGCAAGCCCATGCCCGAGGTGGAGGAGTTCTACCCCATCCACCATGCAGCGCCCCGTTTCGACGAGCTCACCACCAAGACCGAGATCTTCGAGACCGGCATCAAGGCCGTCGACCTGCTCGAGCCCTACATCCGTGGCGGCAAGACAGGCCTGTTCGGCGGCGCCGGCGTCGGCAAGACCGTTCTGATTCAGGAGCTCATCAACAACCTCGCCCAGGAGCACGGCGGCACCTCGGTGTTCACCGGCGTCGGCGAGCGTACCCGCGAGGGCACCGACCTGTTCCTCGAGATGAGCGAGTCTGGCGTTATCGACAAGACCTGCTTGGTCTATGGTCAGATGAACGAGCCGCCCGGAGCGCGTCTGCGCATCGGTCTGGCCGGCCTTACCACCGCTGAGTACTTCCGTGATCGTGGCCAGGACGTTCTGCTGTTCATCGACAACATCTTCCGCTTCTCCCAGGCAGGTTCCGAGGTTTCCGCACTGCTGGGCCGTATGCCGTCCGCCGTTGGTTACCAGCCCACGCTGGCAACCGAGATGGGCGACCTCCAGGAGCGCATTACCTCGACCAAGACGGGCTCCATTACCTCCGTCCAGGCTGTCTACGTCCCCGCAGACGACCTGACCGACCCGGCGCCTGCCACGACGTTTACGCACCTCGATGCCACCACGGTTCTTTCGCGTAGTATTTCGTCGCTCGGCCTGTTCCCGGCTATCGACCCGCTCGCGTCTTCCTCCGACGCTCTCGATCCCTCGATCGTCGGCGAGGAGCACTACCGTGTCGCCGTCAAGGTCCAGGAGCTCCTGCAGGAGTACTCCGACCTTCAGGACATCATCGCCATCCTGGGTATGGACGAGCTGTCCGAGGAGCAGCGCCTTACGGTCAACCGTGCCCGTAAGATCCAGCAGTTCCTCTCGCAGTCCTTCCACGTCGCCGAGAAGTTCACCGGCAACCCCGGTGTCTACGTCCGCGTCGAGGATACCGTCCGCTCCTTCGCCGAGATTGTCGACGGCAAGGCCGATGACCTGCCCGAGCAGGCTTTCCGCTATGCTTCCACGATTGAGGACGTGCGCGAGCGCGCCCGCAAGATGGGGGAGAAGTAGGTTATGCGTATCCGCATCGTGTGCCCCGTGAGCTGCGCCTATGAGGGCGACGCTGCGTTCGTGTCCATTCCGTCCACGGATGGCGAGTTTGGCGTTCTGCCTGCTCACTCCAGCGAAATCTGCACGATCGACCGCGGTTACGTTCGCGTTTCCGATAAGGCCATGGGCACTGTCGACCACACGTTTGCCGTGGCCGGCGGCTATGCCCAGGTTGCGGACGATGTCGTGACCGTTCTCGCCGAGCGCGCTTGCGATTTGGCGACCGTCGATGCCGACAAGCTTAAAGCTGATATTCAAGGTTTTGAAGAGAAGCTGGGTAATTTGTCGGAGGATGATGCACGCCGCGCCTACCTCTATAATGAAATCGCATGGTGTAAGCTCAAGCTTGCCCAATAGTCAAACGATTTAGCGTTCGACCATTTGCGAACACATCATGCCCGGGATGGCCCAGCCATCCCGGGCATGCTTTTTGAAAGGGTAGACCTTGGATATTATCCGCGTTGAGGGTGGCCACGCCATCGGAGGCTCCGTGCCCGTTTCGGGTGCCAAGAACTCCGCACTCAAACTCATGGCGGCAACGCTTCTGGCGCCGGGCAAGACGACGCTGCAGAACGTGCCCGATATTTCCGATGTCCACGTGATGGGCAAGGTGCTCAAGGGCATGGGCGCTACGATCGATGTTCTCGACGAGCACACGCTCGAGATTGATACCTCTCAGGTCGATTCTTGGGAGGCCCCCTACGAGCTCGTTGCCAAGATGCGTGCTTCCACAGCCGTGATGGGACCCCTGCTGGGTCGCTTCCATCGCGCCAAGATCGCCATGCCGGGCGGCTGCAACCTGGGTGCTCGCAAGATCGATATGCACATTCTTGGTCTTGAGGCCCTGGGCGTTGAGTTCGATACCGCCCACGGCTACATCAACGCTAATGCGCCCCAAGGTCTGCGCGGTACCACCGTCACGCTCGAGTTCGCCAGCGTCGGTGCGACCGAGAACCTCATCATGGCATCCGTGCGCGCGCAGGGCACCACGGTTATCGACAATGCCGCCCGCGAGCCCGAGATCGTCGATCTCGCCAACATGCTCAACGAGATGGGCGCCAAGATTGTCGGCGCGGGTACGCCCGTCGTGACCATCGAGGGCGTGGAAGAGCTGCATCCCGTTACCCATCGCGTGGTGGGCGACCGCATCGAGGCCGGTACCTTTATCGTTGCCGGTGCGTTGATGGCCGACGATCGCGGTGTCGATGTCACGGGCTTTTGCCCCATTCACTTGGGCATGGTGCTCAAGAAGATGGAGCTCATGGGTATCGACTGCGAGCGCGTCGAGGATGGCGTCCATGTAAACCGTGCCGAGCGTATCAAGCCGGTCGACATCCAGACGCTTCCGTTCCCCGGCTTCCCGACGGACATGCAGGCGCAGATTATGGTGCTCTCCGCCCTTGCCGACGGCAGTTCCGTTATTACCGAGAACATCTTCGAGAATCGCTTTATGTTTGCCTCTGAGCTGGTGCGCATGGGTGCCGACATTCGTATCGAGAGCCATCATGCCATGATTCATGGCGTCAAGGGCTTCTCGGGTGCACAGGTTACCTCGCCCGATCTGCGTGGCGGAGCGGCCCTCGTCGTAGCGGGCTTGATCGCCGACGGGACGACCGAGGTTTCGGCCATCCATCACATCAAGCGCGGCTACGAGCAGTTTGTCGAAAAGCTGCAGGCGCTCGGCGCGCATGTCGAGCATGCTTCCGTCCCCGATCCCGTCATCTACTAATACAGGTTGCCTATGTTTAATAAAAAGCCCCTCGCGGATACCACCGCCCGAAGACCCTCAACTGGTGCGCAGGCCAAGATCTACAGTCGCGATAACGTGGCTCGCTATTCCGAGCGCGCTCGTCAACGTCGTCGTAGCCACACGATTCGTCACGTCGCGCTCATTGTCGTGCTTGGTGTGCTGCTGAGTGCCACTACCGCTGCCGGCCTGTGGTTTGCTACCATTATGGGCAAGCTCGGCGATTCTAATGTCATTACCGATAATCTGCGTCGGGTTCTGGTTGACACCGATGAGGCAAAGGATCCGTTCTACGTGCTGCTTCTTGGCACCGACGGCCGTCCGGGCGAGGATACGTATCGTGCCGACTCGATTATCCTGGCACGCATCGACCCCACGCAAAAGCAGGCGACGCTCATTTCCGTTCCGCGCGACACCAAGGTCGAGTACAAGGGCGAGACCATGAAGATCAACGCCTGCCATACCGTTGGCGGCGCCGAGGCCATGGTCGAGGCGGTCAACGAGCTGTGCGGTGTTCAGATTTCCCACTATGCCGAGGTCAGCTTCGACGGTATGCAGGCGCTGATTGATTCGGTTGGCGGTATCGACATTAACGCAACCGATGATGTTGACGACCCCGAGCACCTGGATATTAAGATTACCGCTGGCCAGCAGCATATGGACGGTGCCACCGCCCTTACCTATGCCCGCTGCCGCTACACCTATGCCGACGGCGATTACACGCGCATGCGCCACCAGCGTCAGGTGCTTGGCGCCCTTGCCAACCAGATTCTCAATAACTTCGATGTCACGAAGATTTTTGGCCTGGTTAATTCGCTGTCCGATATGCTCGTAACCGATATGAGCGTTCAGGATATCGTGGCTACGGTCAACGCCATGCGCGGTATGGATGTCGACGGTATCTACTCGGCCAACCTGCCCTCGTACGCCGACGACAGCACCATGATCGACGGTGTGAGCTACGTCTTTGTCTACGAGGACGAGCTCAAGGAAATGATGGAGCGCGTCGATGCCGGCAAGGATCCCAAGGGTCCCAACACCATGGGTCTTTCCGACGGTTCCAGTTCTACGATCGGCGACCTGAACAACAACACGTCTGACGACTACGCAAACGGTACCGCAACTTCATCGGTCAGCTCTGACGATTCCGATGACTCAGGCGATTCGAGCGATTCGGACTACTACGAAGAGCCCACCGGCGACGGTAACGGCTACGAGGCCAACTACTAAGTTACGGCGTTTTACCAAACGCCGTAACGGCTCGACGCTGCGCGCCGCCCAAGGCGACAATTTGTCATTCAAAAGGCAGGGCATGACCAGAAGGTCAATGCCCTGCCTTTTTCATGCCAACTTGTTCGCCTTGGACGTCGCTCGCTGACGTTGGCTCAACCTGCGGTGCTGACTACTCCCCTTGCACCAAAAACCGCCCCGTTCTCGGTTTTGAGGACGGGGCGGTTTTGCTTACCTAGATTGTTCGAGTTCCCTATGCAAAGCGGGCGACGAGCTCCTGGAGCACGTCGGTCATCTTGACGAGCGAACTGACCGGGACGAACTCGTTGACGCCGTGGTAGCAATAGCCGCCGGTGGAAAGGTTGGGGCAGGGCAGACCGCGGAACGACAGCTGGGCGCCGTCGGTGCCGCCACGAATTGGCAGCACTTGGGGCTCAACGCCGCAGGCAAGGTAGGCTTCCTTGGCAACATCAATAAGCTCGGGATAGTCACGAACGATCTCGGCCATATTTCGATACTGCTGCTTAATCTCGACCGTCACGCGCTCCTCACCCAGACGCTGGTTGAGCATCGAGGCAGCGGCATCAATAAGGTCGAGTTTCTGCTGGAACTTGGCGGCGTCATGGTCGCGGACGATATAGCGCGCTGTGGCGTGATCGACGGTCGCAGATACACCCTCAAGGTGATAAAAGCCCTCGTAGCCTTCCGTATACTCCGGGCGCTGTACGTAGGGGAGCAACGCGTTGAAGTCGCAGAACAGATTGCCTGCGTTGACCATACGGCCCTTAGCGTCGCCCGGGTGGATGGACTGGCCCTCAAAGCAGACGGTCGCCTCGGCGGCGTTAAAGCATTCCCACTCCAGTTCGCCGATGGGGCCGCCGTCGACCGTGTAGGCGTACTTGCAGCCAAAGGTATCGATATCCAACAGCTCGGCTCCGTGGCCGATCTCCTCGTCAGGGCAGAAGCAAATGCCGAGTGCGGGATGGGGCAGAGAAGGGTCCTGAGCGATACGCGCGACAAGCGACATGATCTCGGCGACGCCTGCCTTGTCGTCCGCGCCCAGCAGCGTGGTGCCATCGCTGCAGACCAGGTCCTCACCTGCGAGGTCGTTCAGGGCGGGAAGCTTGGCGGTACTCATGGCAACGGGCTTACCGTCAACCGTGCCGCAGACCAGGTCGCCGCCTTCGTAGTGTACGATGTGCGGTTTCACACCGGCACCCGGTGCAACTTCGGTGGTGTCGAGATGGGCGATCAGGCCCAGGGCGGGCTTGTCCTCAGCGCCCGCACTTGCGGGGATATGCGCGCAGACATAGGCGTGCTCGGTCACGTGGGCATCTTCCGCACCAAGCTCGCGCAGCTCTTCAGCCAGCACGTTGGCAAGGTCAAACTGAACGGCGCTCGAGGGTACCTGGTCGCAGTTTGCATCCTCGGACTGCGTGTTGATCTGGACGTAGCGCAAAAAGCGCTCGAGGACATCGGGGTTCGTGGTGGTGTTTTCCATAAAGACCGCTCCAATCTTGGTCGTCGTGTGCAACAAGAACTCTAGCACGGTATGCCACGGCATACCGCGACGCTTGGATGGGGTAGAATCAGCCATTGAATGCAGAAGGGACGGAAGATCATGGATACGACAAATAGCTCGCGCGAACTACATCTGACGGTGGCGAACGAAGACTACTTGGAGTGCATGGTTCGCATTGAAAGCGAAGAGGGGGAAACCAACGGCGTTCGATCGGTCGACATCGCGCAGCGCCTTGGCGTCTCCAAGGCATCGGTCAATAAAGCGGTTTCGGCTCTCAAGGCATCCGAGCTTGTCGAGCAATCGCACTACGGCAAGGTGATCCTGACCGATCGCGGCCGCGAGGTTGGCACGGCTATCTGGTACCGTCATCGCCTCATCCGCACGTTTTTGGTTCAGGAGCTCGGTGTCGAATTTGAGCGAGCCGATTCCGAGGCCTGCATGATGGAGCATGCGCTATCCGAGGACACGATGAGCCGCTGGCTCGCCTATCTCGAAAAGCAGGGAATCAGCGTCGAGGAATAGCGGGATATATATGGATACGAGTTATTACAACCGCTTTGGTGCCGAGGAACTTACGCGCCGCTTGTCGAGCGAGACCTTGTTGGCGCAGGGCCCCATGGGCAGTGTTTTGTTGAGTGAGTACGATGCCGCCGACATTCCACCGGCGTTTTGGAATCTGGCAGAGCCGCAGACCGTTTCTCGTATCCATCGCTTGTATGTCGCCGCCGGCGCGCAGGTGCTCATTACCAATACCTTTCAGGCATCGAGCTATGCCCTCAAGCACGACCAGATTGCGCCGTCCGTGGCGGAGGTCAATCGCGGGGCCATCGACGATGCCCGCCAGGCGCACCCTCAGCTACTGCTGGGCTCGATGGGCCCGATCGGTATTGAGTGGTTTGCCGAGGACTCTGTCGAGTATCGTGAAATCCGCGGCATTGCGCGCGAACAGGCGCACGCCTTGCTCAATGCTGGTGTTGACGGTCTGCTGATCGAGACGGTGACGTCTATCCGTAATCTGCAGCCCATGCTTGCCGGCGCCCGAGATGCCGCCGACGGCATGCCTGTTCTGGTGAGTTTTGTCGTTGACGATAAAGGTGACCTGCTGGGCGATGGCCTCAACATCGAGGCAGCCGTTTTGTACGCCGAAAAACACGGCGCAAACTCGGTTGGTGTTAATTGCTGTTCGCTTGCGGCCGCGAATGCGGCGGTGCCCAGGATGGTTGCATCGGCGACTACTCCCGTTACGGTGCGTCCCAACGTAGGCGATCCGGTCCAGACTCAGGATGGCCCCGTATGGCACGAGAATCCCGAAGCTTTCGCGCGCGCATGCATCGAATGGAGACATGCCGGCGCCGCAATGGTGGGCAGTTGCTGTGGAACCACGGCAATCACTACGGCAGCGATGGCCGAGGCGCTCGATATATAAAGGGCAAAACCGCTCCATACGGGGCGGTTTTTTTATTGCTTGCATGTCCTCGGCAGCATTTGCCCAAATGGTGAATGCTGGTGCCGGCAGGTTGCTGAGTGCGTGTTGCGGGTATACCTCACGCGTACCATGATCCAAACACTGTGAGGTGTCTGCGCGTGTGCGCGATAATTCATTTTGGAACTGACGGTTGGCGCGCTCGCGTCGATGAGGACTTCACTGCCGATAACGTTGCCCGTATCGCCGATGCCGTCGGCGAGTTGTGGCAAAAGACCAATCCGGGCAAAACGGTATATATAGGGTTCGACACCCGGCCCCTGGCGAGCGAGTTCGCTGAGCTTGCGGCGGGCGTGCTAGCAGCGCACGGGCTGGACGCCGTGCTCGCTTCGCGACCTGTTCCGACCCCTGCCCTTACGTGGGCGGCGGCTTATGACGGTGAGGCGTGCGGCGCGCTCATGGTGACGGGGTCCCATCATCCGCAGGGTTATCTGTGCCTCAAGATTCGCATGGGTGACGGCTCGACCGCCAACCAGGATGTCATCGAAGAGCTCGAAGAGACCATGGCTCCCGAGCCAATGGGGATCGAGGGGCAATATCGCACCGCGGATATCATTCCTGACTATATGCAGGCGGTGGCATCGTTTGTCGATGCCGAAGCCATCCGCGGCGCGCACCTGCGCGTGGTTGTCGATCCCATGGGCGGCGCAGCCCAGGGTTATCTAGCCGACTTGCTGCGCGAGCTTGGCGTTGAGGTGCACGAGATTCACGCCGGGCAGGCGTCTGACCAAGAAGATATCTGCCCCGACCCCGTTGAGCCTTGGGTGGACGCTTGCGAGCGCACGGTTATCGATGACGGAGCTTGCGCTGGTCTGGTGACCGACGGCGACGCCGACCGTATCGGTGCGGTTGACGAGCGCGGCAGATATATACATCCGCATCAGATCATGGCGCTCGTTTTGGGCGACTTGGTTCAATTTCGTAATTTGGAGGGGCGCGTCGTCGTCAATCTTTCATGCTCGACGCTCGTGCGTCGCATTGCCGAGGCGCTTGGCTGCCGCGTGACCGTCAAACCAGTCGGTTTCAAATATATAGCGGCGGAGATGAAGAAGGGCGGCGTCCTCATAGGCGGTGAAGAAGCCGGTGGTATCGGCATCGCCGCGCATATGCCCGAGCGCGATGGAATCCTCGCCTGTCTGATTCTGTGTGAGCTTATGGCTAAGACGGACGCGCCTTTGGGCGTTCTGGTCGACCAACTCGAGGACAGTTTTGGTAAGACGAGTTACGGTCGACGGGATTTGCGCCTTGAGGCCGAAGATGCCGAAACGTTACGAACCCTGCTGCCGGGCGTAAACCCCAAGTCGATTTGTGGCAAGGTGCCGCAAAACGTTAGTCATATGGATGGCTTGCGTTTGGCATTCGAGGATGACACGTGGCTGCTGGTTCGTCCTAGCGGGACCGAACCAGTGGTGCGCGTCTACGCCGAGGGGTTCTCGGTGGAAGAACGTGATGAGTTGCTCGATGCTGGCTGTGCTTTAGCTAGGGGGACGTATCCGCTTTAACCATGAGACTGCCTTATATAAAGAGATGCTCGGCGAGCGGTAGGTAACGGCTGGCAAACGTTAGTCGGATCCCAAGATGTGTAGGAAATGTGTACGCCCAGATTCCCGCCCGCGGGGGCCCTCCGGTCTGGCAATATATCTCCTTGCCGCGCGGCCCGGTGGAACCGGATCAGCCGCGGGGCGTGCACCTTGAGAACCGGATACTGCGAGGATGGA